>CAIJIA010000032.1 GCA_903820655.1 uncultured Chloroflexota bacterium | reverse complement strand
GTCCTTCTGCTCGAAGACGCTCTTACCGCTCTCGTTGCCGATGGATGCGGTGCGGGTCTCCCACTGAATTTCGTCGTATGGGTGCGTACCAGCGGTGGTCCAACGTCGATCCCAGGCAAGGCCCTTTGTGCCCTTGCCATCAAAGCTCAACGGTGGCAACGGCTGCGCCGTTGACTTCTCGATCGTTGCCTTTGTTGCTGCCTTCGCAGCGTCCACCAAGCCGGCCATGTTGCTCTCCCTCTTCTGCCTCGAAATGTGAGGCCCACCATCTCTGTTCCCAACCAACGATTGGGCGCACAGAGCCCCTGCCGTGTAGCAGCGGGAGACGAATCCTATGTCCCCTGTGGTGTGGCGTCAACCCCCAAAACACAACATATGGTGGTGTTGCAGGCGAGTGTTATCGCACATGTTGTGGTTTGGCTGCATTTTGCCTTTGTTACAAAATCCGCCGCACGGCGCAGGCGCGGCCCACGCTCAGGGTGCGCTGCTCGCGAGGGAGAAGAGGCTTTGTTACAGCCCCGAGTAGGTGTGGAGGCCAGTGAACCAGAGGTTCCCCGAGTAGGTCAGCAGGACCGCCACAAAGCCGATCACCAGAAGCAGGGCGGCGGGTCGACCCTGCCAGCCGCGCTGGCTCCGGGCATGGAGGTAGACGGCGTAGACCAGCCAGGTGGCGAGCGCCGACGTCTCTTTGGGGTCCCAACCCCAGTAGCGACTCCAGGCGATGGAGGCCCAGATCGACCCAAGGATGAGCATGCCAGCGAAGAGGGGGAAGGCAACGGTGACTGCGCGGAAGGCGACGAGATCAAGGCGCTTGGCTGGCGGCAACCAGTTGAAGCGATCGGTCTCGCCTTGCAGTAGATAGGCGACACCCGCCGCAAATGCAAACGCGAAGATGCCGTAGCTCAGCATCGCCATCCCAACGTGAATCGTAAGAAGGAGTGGATGCTGGAGCGCCGGAACAAGATCAACCACAGCGTTTGGCAGCGTGGTCGCATACGCGAGCAGCGCGAGTGCGACGCCGTAGGCGATGGTGCTGAGCGCTGGCAGGCGACGCGCGCGATCAAAGAGGATGGTTGCCGCGCAGATGCCGAACGCGAAGGCAACGGTGAACTCGTAGAGGTTCCCCCACGGCCCGCGCCCCACAACGATGGCCCGTGCGATCAAGGCGACGCCGAGTGAACCAGTTGCAATCACGGCGAGCGCGCCAGCGATCGCACTGATTGGGCTCGTCGATTCGGCGGCAGTCGGCGCACCGCCATCAAGTTGTTCGGCGAGGTTCCCGCGCATCGATGCTGCGGCCGTTGCGAGTCGTGGAGTAACGGCGCGGTCGCCTTGAGCTACCAGGACAAGGTGTACGACATAGAGGGCGAAGGCGCCGACGAGTGCGATCCCTCCAACGACGACGAGATAGAAGGAGAGGGTTGCCACTTAGGCGCGAGCCGCGCCGCCGGGAGGCGGTGCAGCAGGGCGCTCCAATGCGCTCGGCGTTCGGGCGCGCAGCTCGAGGCCGCAGGCGTCGCAGGTGCTGCGCTCAGCAATGCGAACCGCAAGGCAGCTCGGGCAGGCGATCAGGAGCGGCTCGCCACGGAGTGAGCGGGTGCTCCCATTCGGGTAGATCGCCGCCTCGCTAGCGGCATATGGTCGCCCGGCGGGAAAGTGTGGTCGCCCATCGGCACCGAGCGGCGCGGGGGCGGGGAGCGGAGCACCGACCTTCAGTTGTGCCCCACGCTTCGTGATGCCGACCAGCGTCCAGATGCCACCCGTTGAGAGGAGCCAAAGCAGGACGAGGGGGGCGAGAAAGAGGGGGAGGAGACCGATCAGGGCGGCCCAGTCTGGGGTGACAAAGGCGGGGACGATCGTGCTGAGCCAGGCGAAGAACTCGGCGATGCGCGCACCAATGTCACTCATAGATGGATCCTAGCGGGGGCGCGGCGGACGCGTTGAGGGGCCGCGCTTCTGGGTCGCCCCGCGCCCCGGTCGCCAGCGTCGTTCGGAGTCGCCCTCATCTTTACCTGGCGCCGCACGTCGCGGACCGGTTCCGCCGATGCTCGGAGGGCGTGCGCCCGTTCCAGCGAGGGGGGCACGCGGTGGGCCGCCGATGGCGTCACGAAAGTAGCGAGCACTAACGACGGAGGTGCCGAGGGCCGTGCACCTTGCGGCCAAGCCACGGTCATCGGTAATGACAACGATGCGGTCGGCTGAGCCAGGATCTGGTGCGCCGATCGCCTCCACGATCTTGTCATCGGCGGAGCGGGCACCCCCATCACGGAAGACTTCGATCGCGACCCCTGGGGTGATGGTCCGACGCAGCGTCGCCTCGAGGTTGTTCAGGCGCCCCTCATCTCGGCCACCGACGAGGTTGTTGCCATCCACCAGCAGGCGCTTCGCGTTGCGTAGGGTGACGCGCTCCTGATCTACCATCGCTGCATGCTCCTTTGTGTTGACCTTGACGGGGTTGTCTACCGCGGCAGTGAGCCGGTCCCTGGCGTTGGCCCGCTCCTGACCGAGCGCGTGGCCGGCGGCGACCGCGTGATCTATGTCACCAATAACAGCTTCCTTCGCCGCGTTGAGTATCGCTCACGCATCGAGGCGTGTGGTGCGCCGCTCTCAACGCACGGCATCATCACCGCCGCCTCAGCCGTCGCGCAGCACTTTGTTGATGCGGGCTATCGCCACATCTTGGTCTACGGGGCAGAGGGGCTCGCCGCCGAGCTGCGCGATGCGGGGCTCGACGCTTGCCGCACCGCCGAGTTTGATGGACCAGAGTCGCTCGCCGTGTGGGGGGTTGATGCGGTGACGGTGGGCCTTGATCGCGAGTCCGATTGGCACGACCTTGCCGTCGCCACGGATGCGGTGCGTGCCGGTGCCCCACTCATCGTGCCGAATCGCGACGCCAACTATCCAGATCCTGGCCGCCTCGTGCCGGGCACGGGCGCGGCGGTGGCGGCACTTGAGGCGGCGACCGGTGTGCGCGCGACGGCGATTGGGAAGCCGGCCCCCGACCTGCTGCTGCAAGCGGCGGCGCTTGACGGGAGCGACATTCGCGACGCGATCATGATCGGCGACTCTCCTGCGACCGATATCGCTGCGGCGAATGCGGCGGGGTGTCGCTCCATTCTCTTGATGACGGGCGTCGGCGCGGGCGTTGGCGCCGTACAGATCGATGACCTACCGGCGGCGCAGCGGCCAACTTGGGTTGCGCGCGATGCGGCGGAGATGGCGGGCATCCTGGCTGCCGCTGCAGCGAACGGATCTGCACGTGGCTAACAGCTTCCTCGACCTCTGGCGCGCTGCGGGTCGGGAGCACCATGCAGGGAAGACCGGTTCGCTCCCCGCCCCACTCGACCGCCTGAACGGCGAGACGCTGGCGGCACGCGACGGCGCACACCCGCTGGCGTTTCTGACTGGTGCGGAACTTCTCACGCCGTACACCGACGCGCTCTCGGGCTCCATTGAGGTGACACCTGGGAGCCTGGTCGGCGGGGAGATTCATGCCCGCCTTCGCGTGCGCGCGACAAAAGAGATCAAGGCACGAGGGACGCGCGTCTCTGTAAAGGGACACTTGGTGCGCGAGATCACGCAATCGCTCACAGAGAAGGTTGGCGATCAGGAGCACACTACGACATGGATCGAGGTGGTCGCCGCTGAGATCGCCAACGTTCCACTCCTGGAGATCGCCGTGCCAGCAACACTGGCCGCAGGTGACGAGATCGACCTCAAAATTCTTGCACCTGCGCCAAAACTCGGGCCACCCTCCGTGCATCTCGGTGCCTACATGGTGGTGTGGACCCTGCAGGTGGAGTGGGATATCGCCGCAGGCGCAGATGAGCGCGTCGCCGCTGTCATCAATGTTGCACAAAATCCAGACCTGCTGCGATCCGGCGTGATCTCACTCGGCCCATCAGCAATGATGGCAGCGTGGTCTGAGGGCGAGGTCTCGATGGACGTCGATCCGGCGCCGCCCATCGCTCCTGGCGGTGAGCTGCGCGTCAACGTTCGATGGCCGAGCGCCTCTGGTGGCCGCGGCGCACGGGTTGAGTTGTATGCCGATGTGAAGATGGCACCGCCAGTGCGCATTGCTGCGGCCGCGCTACCAACGAGTGATCTCGCAAAGGGGAGCCTGATTACCTTTGAGATTCCAAGCGATGCGCCACCCGTGTTTGACGGTGCACAGCTCTCACTTCGCTATCGCATCCGCGTCCTCATTGATCGTCCGATGCGCAGCGATCTTGCTGCGGAGCGCAATGTGGTGATCGGCTAAGCGACGCTGCGCAGCGCCGTCACGGCGATGCTCGTGCCGAATCCAATGATCAGCACCTGACCAACGATGCGCGTCGCGGTGACCGCTCGTTCTGGCAGGATGCGACCTGCAGCGGCACCGATCGCCCCGAGCAGGAGTTGCCACGAGAGGCTCGCCCCCGCTGCGCCGAGGGTGAAAGCGACCGCGTTCATTGGGTCACTCCCGAGACCAGGGAGCCCAATAGCGAGCGCCAAGAAGTAGAGGACTGTTGCAGGGTTCATTGCGGTGAGGGCGATGAAGCGCAGGTAGAGCTGCCGCGCGCTCCCACGCACACGCGGGTCGGTAGCCGCGTCGGCGCTGGTGCTCGAGGCGCGGAGCGAGAGGAGCCCGCGCACCCCGATGGAGATCAGAATCCCGCCCGAAAGGACCTGGAGTGGCGCTAACGCCACCGCAAGGAGCTGGTTGAGGAGGCCGCCAACGACGAGCGCCAACGAGCAGAAGAGGAGGTCGACGGTTGCCGCACCGGCGCCGGCGGCAAGCCCGCGGCGGAGGCCGCCCATCATCCCCGTTTCAATAATGAGGACGGCGATCACGCCAACAGGGACAGCGATTGCGTAGCCTGCGAACATCCCCGCGAGCAGTGCACCAAACATCGGTGCATCATAGAGTGGAACGGTGGCCCAAAGAGGCCGAAGAAGCGAATAGGGGGGTTCTATGGCGCGAGTCTTTCTCACTGGTGCAACGGGTTTTGTCGGAAGTCACGTGCTCCCAGCACTCCTCGGCGCCGGACACTCCGTCACCGCCCTTGTACGCAGCGATGCACGAGCGACGGCCTTGCTCGCGCGCGTAGCCGCCTCGCCCGGAAAACTTGAAACCAGGATTGGCACGGTGAACGATCGCGCCTCGCTCGACGCAGCGATGGCTGGCTGCGATACGGTCGTGCACCTTGTGGCACTACCACGCGACTGGAACGACGGCGCCGACCTTGAGCGCGTTAATGCCGTTGGTACCGCCACGATCGTCGCGGCTGCCGAGGCCGCCGGCATCAGGCACTTCGTTCATCTCGGTGCACTCGGTGTGCAGGAGCGACCGGAGTTGCACTACGCGAGCTCCAAGGCGCGCGGCGAAGGCTTTGTTCGCGCTTCATCACTGGACTGGACGATCCTGAAGCCGAGCCTCATCTGGGGCGAGCGGGACGGCTTCTTCAATATCGTCGCCGCACTCGTCAAGATTCCAGCTCCCGCCGTGCCGGTTCCTGGCAACGGGAAGAGCCGATTCCAGCCGGTCTGGGTTGGTGATGTGGCTCGTGCCATCGTACAGGTGCTCGATACGCCGAAGGGGAGCATCAAGGCGTCGTTCGAACTTGGCGGGCCACGCTACTGGACGTACGCCGAGATCACGCGCGAGGTGGCGCGTGCCCTTGGGAAGCGCCGCATCATCATTCCAATGCCGGTGCCACTCATCACCCTTGTTGCGCGCATCTCTGAGGCGATTCGCCTCCCATTCCCCGTTGCAACAGACCAGTTGCGCCAGTTGGCACTAGATAACATCGGCGCTACGGATGCGGTCGAGCGCGAGCTTGGCTTTGCCCCAGTCGATATGGGCGGCCGACTCGGCTACCTCCGACGCAAGATGAGCAAGCAGTAGGCGTCACAGGCGCGAGGAGGATCAGATGCGGATCATCATCACAGCCAAGAGCGCTGCGGCCAAGGCGGGTGTCTTCGTCTCGCCAGTCTTTAGCGACCAGCTCGACGCACCATATCTTCGTGAAATTGACAGCAAGAGCGGCGGACGAATCGCCGCACTCCGCGCGATTGGCGAGGGGACTGGCAGCCGGTACAGCTGCACGCTGACAAGTGCTGGGCGCCTCCCTGCAGATCACCTGCTTCTTGTTGGTGCTGGCGCTCGCGCCGACTTCGGGCGACAAGAGCTGCAGCGTTGGGCTTCGGCCGCAACGCGTCGACTCGCTGGACGCAAGGTCACACGCCTTGCAATTGACGCCACTGGCATCGTCGCTGCACTAACGAGTACCGCACCCGCGCTCCGCGCTGAGGGTGGCGCATCGTTCGGTTCGGGCCTCTCTGCCAACGTTACGAAGCAGACCGACGCAACGGAGATCGCTGTCGACTTCACTGTGCGCGGCGTGATTGACGGATCCTTCCACGAAGGGATCGGAGGAAAGAGCGTGATTGAGGCGCAACCTGCCGCGCTGACGGTGCTCGAAATCATCGTGCCAATTGGAACCGATCTCGCCGCCGCAAACGAGGGCGCTCGTCGCGCCGAAATCATTGCGAGCGGTGTCGTGCGCACACGCCGCTGGTCTAACTATCCGGCGAATGAGATGCCACCGCTCGGCATTGCAGAGGAGGCGCGCGATCGCGCACGCGCCGTTGGTCTGCGCGCCACCATCATTACCGCCGCACAGTTACAGCGCATGGGCGCTGGCATGCTGCTCGCCGTCGGTAAAGGCTCAAAGAATCCGCCCTGCCTCGTCGTGCTCTCTGGCGGTAAGCCTGGCGCGAAAGATCCTCTTGGCCGACGCCTCGCCATGGTTGGTAAGGGCGTCTGCTTTGATACGGGCGGCATCTCGCTGAAGCCGCCCGCCGAAATGGAAGAGATGAAGCACGACAAGAATGGTGCCATCGCGGTACTTGAGGCTGCTGCGACCATTGCGCAGCTCGACCCGGGTCGCCCGATTCATGCCGTGGCTGCGTGTGTTGAGAACATGCCAGGCGGAAATGCCACGCGACCTGGTGATGTGGTCACAGCTCTTAATGGAAAGCGTGTTGAGATCACCAACACCGATGCTGAAGGGCGCCTCATCCTTGGCGACGCGTTGCACTACGCCGAACGAGAGCTCGGTGCAACACATCTTGTTGACGTGGCCACGCTCACCGGGATCGCCTATTCCGCGTATGGCGGCGAGGTTGCCGCCACCTGCGGCACCGATGCAGGCTTCCTCGATGAGTTCCACCTCGCGGCGCGTCGAGCAGGGGAGGTCTACTGGCCGTATCCGCTTGCGGAGGCCTATATGAAGAACATGTCGACCTGGTCGGCCGACTTCCAGAACTCGGGGACACGCGAGGCATCGCTGATCCGTAGCGGCCTCTTCTTGCGTGAGTTCGTGACCGTGCCGTGGGTGCATCTCGATATTGCCGGGACCGCCTATCGCCGTAGCGCTGCCTCGTTCGCCGGTCGCGGCTCCACGGGAGCGGCGCACACCTCGCTCGTTGAGCTGGCCATGGGGGGTGGCGTCCGCCGCTGAGGCTGATACTCTTCCCGTAGCGGAGGAGAGGAGGTCACACATGGAGCACCCGCCTGCGCGTACGCAACGCACCTGGCGCGCCCGGCTCGGCGTCCTGCTCACCATCCCCCTCCTTGCTGTTGGCCTCGGTTTGGCACAGGCCGGACCGGTTCGCGGCGACCCTCTCGATGACGCCCTTGCCCAGCAGAAGGCGCTCGCCGCGCAACTCGCCGCACAGCAGAAGGCCCTTGACGCACTGATCGCACAGCAGGGCGCCCTCACCGCCCAGCTGGCCTCAACGAGCGCAGCCCTTGCGAAAAACACCGCAACACTCACGAGCATCACGGCACAGGTCGCGCAGCTTTCAACCGCCGTGCAGCAGGCACAGGCTGGGCTGAACAAGCTGAATGCCGCAGTGAACGCCCTTGACACAGAGATCAGTCGATTGGTGAAGGCGCAACAGGCGAAAGCGCGCGACCTTGCAGCACGGCAGGCGATCTTGGCCTCTCGAATTCGTGAGGCATACATTGCCGACCAGACACCGCCACTCTGGATTCTGCTCTCGGGTCAAAGCTTCACCGACATCCTGCTCGACATCGCCGGGTTCAATGCGCTCGGCGCAGAAGATGTGAAGCTCGCTGACGGCATTAGTCGTGATGCAGCTCGCCTCGCGGAGATTGAAGATCAGGTTCGTGCGAATCGGGCTGAAACGGAGAAGCTGCGTGCCTCTGCGGCAAAGCAGAAGGCGGCCCTTGATAAGCAGGTGTCACTACTAAACGCCGCTAAGGTGCGTCTCGCCGCCGCGATCGCTGCACAGAAGAAAGCGATCGCTGCGCAGAAGGCGGCAATGGACAAGGTGATTGCCGATAAGAAGAAGCTTGCCGCTGCCGTTGCCGCCCTGAAGGCCGAAGAGGCGCGTGTCACCGCAACGGTGAACGCGCTCCTGAAGGGCCAGTTCGGCTCTGGCCTCCCCACCGTCTACCAGGGCGGTTGGACGTGGCCGATCGTGCATAACGGATCAGGCTTCGTGAAACCAGTTGGAGGAAGTCGACCATATATCTCGCAAAAGTTCGGCTGTGTGAGTTGGCCAATCTATCCGAAGAGCTCGACCTGCCCGAAGGGGTATCCGTACCTCCACAACGGTCTCGATATTTCGGCCGCTCCAGGGACGCCAATCTATGCCGCGGCTGCTGGGAAGGTCATGATCTCGGGCATTTGCAGCTACTGCGTGGTGTGGAAGGGGATGCGTCCACTCGCCTGGATCTGGATCGCCCACTCTAAGAGCATGGTTTCAATCTACGGACACATCGGCGATGGGAAGGTTTCTAGTCAGCCGAAGTGGCGCGTTAAGGTGGGTGACATCGTGGCGGCAGGGCAGCTGATTGCCTTCGTTGGCTCAACGGGAAATGTCACTGGACCCCACCTTCACCTCTCACTCTTACAGAACGGCAAGTACGTCTGTATTCAGAAGTACCTACCCGGAGGAGCCTGCTCTGCGTACTGATCGCACGGTTGCGGTGATCCTGGCTGGCGGAGAGGGGAACCGGCTGGGTGTGCTCTCCGGAGTTCGCGCAAAACCTGCTGTGCCGTTTGGTGGCAAGTATCGAATCATCGACTTCACCCTCTCGAATTGCGTCAATAGCGGCATTGATGACGTTCTGGTGCTCACGCAGTACAACCCTCGCTCCCTCAACGATCATATTGGTCGCGGACGGGCGTGGGATCTTGACCGCACCATCGGCGGTGTCCGACTCCTTCAGCCGCAGGTTGGCCGTGGCAACACTGCCAATTGGTACAGCGGAACGGCGGACGCGGTGCTACAGAACCTTCGTGAAGTGGTGGCGAGTGGTGCCGATACCGTGCTCGTGCTTGCCGGCGACCACATCTACAAGATGGATTACGAGCGCTTCCTCACCGCACACCGCCGCAGCGGTGCTGATGTGACTGTCGCGGTGCGCGAGGTGAACCTCGATGATGCGCGCCGCATGGGTATCGTCGAAATGGATGCGCGGAGCCGCATCACCGGGTTCCAAGAGAAGCCGAAGCGGCCAACCAGTCGCCTCGCCAGCATGGGGATCTACGCCTTTACCGCCGATGCGCTGGCCGCGTGGCTCGATGAGTCGCGCCCCGACTTCGGCGCCGACGTACTGCCCGCCATGCTCGCCGGTGGCGCAAAGGTGATGGCCCACCGCTTCCGCGGCTACTGGCAAGACGTGGGGACGCTCCCCGCCTACTTCGACGCAAACATGGCGCTCCTCGAGCCGAAGCCCGAGCTTGACCTCTACGAACGTGATTGGCTGATCCTCACCCGTTCCGAGGAGCGGGCCCCCGCACGAATCGGCGCCGACGCCCGAGTTGAGCAGTCCATGATTTCGCACGGCTGTGTGATTGAAGGGATTGTGGAGCGAAGTGTCCTGTCACCCGGCGTGCACGTCGGACGCGGTGCGGTGGTACGTGACAGCATCGTGATGTTCGATGCCGTGATTGGACCTGGCGCCGTTATTGATCACGCCATCATCGACAAAGAGGTGCGTGTTGGGCGCGACGCACAGGTTGGCGTTGGCGAGCTGCCGGGCGCACCGAACCGCGCGAATCCCGAGATGCTCGCAACGGGACTTGTCGTTATTGGCAAGCAGGCTGAAGTTCCTGCTAGTGCATCCGTTGGCAGAAATGTGCTGGTAGATGCTGAGGCGAGCCTGAGCGATTGGCCCGACGCGGGCAGCGTGAAGGCTGGCGCAACGATCAAGGCTGGGCGCACCTGGAACCAGCGCCGCACGGCGCGGTAGTCGCATGACACTCCTGCAGGTCGCGTCGATCCCCGCGCTGCTCGAACGGCATGGTGTCGTGGTGCCCGCGCCGCACCGACGAGATGACGCAACGGTGTGGGACCTGGAGCTGGATGGGGAGCGCCGACGTGGCTTGCGCCTCTCACTCATTCACGATGCACGCCCTGGTGGTGTCCTTGTGGTGTGGGCGCATCTGGCACCGCCACTCGGTGATGGTCTGCGCAAGGCGTATCGCCGCCTCTTGGAGTGGAACGACAAGTACCTCTTTGCGAAGTTTGGCATTGCCGAAGATGGTCGACCGGTGCTCAGCATTGAGCTGCGCGCCGAACAGGCGACCGAGAGTGATCTGGTCGAGGCGCTCGCCCGTGCGGTGCTGATTGCGGATCGCCTCCTCGACGAGACGGCCGCATGGATCTGGATCGGCGGTCGTATCCCTGCCGACGACGGTTCGCCGCGCCGGAATGCCCCCCTGTTGCGCGCCGCCCCAGATCTCGCCGATCGCCTGGAGGGGTAGCCTCCGACCGCTCGCCGCAGGGCTATGCTTCGCCTATGGCTGAACTTGATCGCCCCACGCGACCCGTCCCGCGACCGCTTCCTGCGCTCCTGACTGGCGAGAACGCCGACGTCTATTTCCTGCGCACGGAGCGCGTACTCGTCGGCGAGGGGCGCAATCCGGTCGTGACCATGGAGGTCTTCTGTCGCCGTGCCGGAGCCACCCTCTGCGGCATTGATGAGGCGAAGGGGCTCCTCTCCTTGGCACTGGAAGCCGACGTTGCTGCTGGGAACGCAGCTGTTTGGGCGCTCAAGGATGGCGACGTGATTGAAGCAAAAGAGGTGGTTCTTCGCATTCGCGCGCCATACCAATCAATCGCGCGCTTTGAGACAGCGTATTTGGGGATGATGGCTCACGGCACCGGGTGGGCGACCGCCGCTCGCGCCGTTGTCGATGCAGCGGCGCCAACGCCCGTGATCGCCTTTGGCGCGCGGCACGTGCACCCGAATATTGCAGATCGGCTCGACTACGCCGCGATCATTGGTGGCGCGACGAGTGCGTCGACGACGGCGGGCAGCTCGCGCGCCGGGAGGCTGCCAGTTGGCACCATGCCACATGCGTTGGTGCTGGTCTTCGGGGACACCGTTGAGGCCGCACTCGCCTTCGATCGCCAGGTTGAGTCTGATGTTCCACGCATTGTGCTCGTCGACACCTTCCGTGACGAATCCGAAGAGTCGGCGCGCGTGGCTGCAGCCCTGGGGAGCAAACTTGGTGGCGTGCGACTAGATCGTGCAAGTGAACTTGGCGGTGTCACCCCCGCCCTTGTCGCAGAGGTGCGCGCCGCTCTCGATGCCGCCGGGGCAACGACGGCACAGATCGTTATCTCGGGTGGTCTCTCGCTGGAGCGCATCGCCGAATTCAAGGCTGCGGGGTCGCGCGTGGACACCTATGCCGTTGGCAGTGCCATCTCGGGTGTGCGGCCGATTGACTTCACCGCCGACATCCATGAGATCGATGGGCAGCCGATTGGGAAGCGCGGGCGACCATCAGGGACCACGACTTCACCGCGGCTCCGTGAGGTCGATCTCGCCGCTTGGCGCGCCGCCCTCACCCCAGCGACGCGCTAGGATCTGGCGGTGAGCCTAACGATTAAAACTCCAGGAGCCGAGGCTCGCGATGTCTTGACGCAGGTCGAGGCTGCCGCCCGTGCCGGCGCAGTTTCCGATGTTCGCTACGCGCTTCGACTCGACCTCGCCGCAAACGCGGCAACCTTCCGCGGGCAGATCGTTACACGCTTCACCCTTGCCGCCGGGCATGCCGGACCGATCTTCCTCTGCTTCCGCGGACGCACCATCCATAGCCTCACGCTCAACGGGGTGGTCATCGACGCGCCAGAGTGGAACGGCTATCGCCTCACCTTGCCAGCCGCTCGACTGAAGGCGGGTGCTGAGAACCTTCTCGAAGTTTCGTATGAGAACGCCTACGACACAGGTGGCGACGGCGTCTTCCGCTTTATTGATCCAGAGGATCAGGCGGAATACGTCTACACCAATTTCGAGCCGTACGAAGCGCACCGTATGGCGCCACTCTTCGACCAGCCTGACATCAAGGCGAAGCTCTCGTTGTCGGTCGCGGCGCCCGCCGCATGGCGCGTCTTCGGCAATGGCGCCGAAACCGCGACAAGCCCCGAGGATGCTGGGGGCACACTGCACACCTTTGCCGAGACCCCACCACTCGCGAGCTACCTCTTTAGCTTCGCCGCGGGCCCATTCGTTGGGCGGCGCTTTGAGGTACCGATTCCAGGTCGAGCAACTCCCGTTCAGGTTGGCCTCTGGTCACGCGGCTCGTTGGAGAAGTACCTCTCGTACGACCTCTTCGAAAAGATGACGAGCCAGGCGTTTATCTACTTCGGCGACCTCTTCGGTCGCGAGTACCCGTTTGAGAAGCTTGATCACGTTTATTGCCCCGAGTTCAACGTTGGCGCAATGGAGAACGTTGGGCTCATCACCTATACCGAGCGCTACATCTTCCTGAGCACGCCGACCCCAAGCGACTTGACCGATCTTGCCGAGGTCGTCTTCCATGAGATCGCCCACATGTGGTTCGGCAACCTGGTCACGATGCGCTGG
Source organism: uncultured Chloroflexota bacterium (assembly GCA_903820655.1). Taxonomy (GTDB): domain Bacteria; phylum Chloroflexota; class Limnocylindria; order Limnocylindrales; family Limnocylindraceae; genus Limnocylindrus. The sequence goes on along the minus strand of CAIJIA010000032.1, from coordinate 12,073 downwards.
TGGGATGACCTCTGGCTCAACGAATCCTTCGCCACCTATGCCGCAGCCCTCTGCCTGACCGAAGGGTCAGAGCACACCTCCGCCTGGCAGGAGTTCAACGTGCAGCTGAAGCGATGGTCGCTGGTCGAAGACGATTCACCAACAACGCATCCGATCGCGGGCACGGTTGCCGATACGGACCAGACCTTCTTGAACTTCGACGGCATCACCTACGGCAAGGGGGGTGCGGTGCTCAAGCAGCTCGGAGCCCGGCTCGGTCGAGCCGGATTCTCTGCGGGGCTCCGCCTGCACTTCCAACGACACGCATTTGGCAATGCCACGCTCGCCGAGTTCCTCGCCTCACTCGAAGAGGGGAGTGGCGTTTCGCTCGCTGACTGGTCGGCACAGTGGCTGCGCACCAGTGGGCCAAATCGGCTCAGTGCAGAGGTCACCCCAAGCTCCAGCGGCACCATCAGTAGCCTCACGGTCACCCAAGAGGTTGTCTCGGGCGACAACGTGCTGCGCGAGCACCTCCTCCGCGTCGCACTCCTCTACCCAGGCGATGCAAACACGGTGACCATTGAGCCGCACGAAGTGCTGGTGACGGGGGCCCGCACCGACGTGCCGAGCGCCGTAGGCCGGCCACTCCCTCTCGCCGTAATCCCAAACCACGACGATCTCGCCGTTGGCAAGCTTGGCCTCGACGAGGGAACGCTGCGCTTCGTCGAGACTCGGATGGAGGCCATCCCCGACGGGCTCCTGCGACAGCTCACCTGGATGGCGATCTACGAGCTTGTGCGCGATGGTCGCTACCCGGCGGCACGCTACGCGCAGTTGCTGATCGACCGCCTCCCGCACGAGGTTGATTCTTCGATTGTTCAGGGCGTTGTGGAGTCAACCATGAGCGGCCTCCTCCTACGCTATCTCCCTGATGGCGAGCGCGAGCGCTGGGGGAGCTTGATCGTTGACGCCGCACGCGCCCGACTCGCCCGCGGCGGCAGCGAGGGGATGCGCATCGTCTGGTCGCGCGTCATGGTGATGGCCTCGGTCACACCCCGTGACGTTGAGGAGACCTGGCAGGTCGCAGTCGGCGAGACGCCACTCGACGGCGTCGAGATTGATCAGGATCATCGTTGGTCGCTCCTCGTACGTGCAGCCTCATTTGGTGCACCGAACAGTGCGGAGCGACTTGCAGCAGAGGCGCTGCGTGATCCGAGCGACCGCGGCGCGCGAGCGCTTCTTGCCGCCGAGGTCGCAGCACCGAATGTTGCGGCGAAGCGTGCAGCATGGGCGCGCATCCTTCTCGCTGACGGATACGGGAGCGTGCGCAAGACACTCGCCGCTGCGAGCGGGTTCGCCTGGCCATGGCAGCACGAGCTGCTTGCGCCGTATGTTGCCCAGATTCCAACGGCACTACTCGCACTCGGGTCGGCGGACGCAACGTTTGCGCGCGACCTTGTTACCCGGAGCGCCTCACTCGGGCTTTGGGGATCGCCAGCATCGATGCTCGCTGCAGTTGATGCACTCCTCACGAACATTGCAGACCCAGCGCATGGAATCCCGCCGGTTGACGCGGCACGACTGCGACGCTTCGCACTCCTCGAGCGCGATGGGCTGATGCGTGTCTTGCGACAACAGGGCACTAGCGGCAAGTGACCCCCTACCTCTCCGCCGCCACGAAGGCGGCGACGGCGCGACGTGCACTGCTGCTCTTGGCGCTCCTCGCTCTTATCAGCGCGGGGACGATCATGGGCTACTTCTCGGTGCTCGACCTTGTTGCCATCAACCGCGCCACGGAAGTGGATGCAACGCGCGCATTCAGCACGGTACGCACCGCGAACTCACTGCTGCTGATTGCCATTCCAGTGGTCTGGCTCTTGATGCTGCGTTGGCTCCACGCCAGCCTGCGAAACGCTCACGCGCTGAGCGCACCGCATCCTGCAGTGGCGCTCGCCAACATCAACCGTGCTATCGCGCTCACGGTGTTCCCCGGCCCACTCCTCGGCCACCCTGGACGCCTGCTGGTCGAGCACACCTTGAGCCTCGCGGAGGCGCACGGCGGCACGGGAGCATCGAGACCCAACACCGACAGCGGTTCGGCCCGCTGGGCTGGGCGACTCTCCATCTTGGTCGCGCCGCTCTGGCTCGGCGGGCTCATCAGCTCCCATACCGATCACCACGCGGTGATCTGGGTCGCCGCAGGCTGGGTAACCCTCAGCGCGGTGGCTGTGCTGCTACGCCAGGCGATCGCCAAGGTACAACTCAGTGAAGAGTTGCAGAGCGCACTCCTGACAGCAGAGCAGCGCGCACGTGCGCGAAGGGCGCGGTAGGGCTGAGCGTGGCCACGCGCCGACTCCTCCCGAAGAACGAGACCATCTTTACCGGCGCCATCGTTGCCAGTGCACTGGTGCTCGCCCTGCGCGGCTGGCTCCTCTTCCGCAGCGGTGACAACATCCTGGCCTACGCCGCCGACCCCGTCGCCTCAGCTCCAGGAATTCTTGGTGAGCAGCTCGCCCTTTCTGTCCTTCGCCTCATTGCGGTGATCCTTGATGTTGCCGCTGGTCTCGCCGTCCTGGGTTGGACCGCACGCCTACAACACGAGGGGCTGCTCTCGCGTGGCGAGCGGCGTCTCGCCATCCTGGCCGGGGTTCTCCCGTGGATGCCGCTGCTTCTCGCCCAGTCCATTGCCGCGCCTCCCGTCGCCCTCCTGGTATTCGCGGGGCATGCGGTGTGGGTCGGGCTGGTAGTGCTGCTCGTGCGCCGGGCACGCGTCGCGCGCCTGATCGCTGATGGCCCGTTTGCCAACGGCGGTGCAATCGCCGCACTGCTCTTTGGCGCGTGGTTGCTGGGCGGCGCAGCGGCACCCTGGGTGTACGCCCAGCCAGCACTCGGCATTAGTGAAGCGCTCAGTGCAAACGTGCAGGCACAACTCGTTGACATCGTTACCGCCCAGCGGGTGAGGGGTGTGATCATGATCGCAGGCGGGGCCTTCACCCTGGTGGCGGTGCTGCAACTGATGGGGAGTGTACGTGCGGCGACCGCCGTACTCGATGAGCGCCTGCGACTCCTCCGCGAGGAGAGTTAGCGCGTCAGTTCGGCTGCCAGCTCCTCGAAGACGCCGAGGTAGTGGTCGGCGTCGGCGGGGGACATCGTGACTGAGAGGGTCCACTCCTCGTCGCGACCCGGTGTGCTGAAGATCCCACGGTTCATGTTCCAGAGCCACACCAAATCAATGAGCTCCTTTTGCTGCGCGGTCTTATAGGAGTCATAGTCCACAACCTTTGACTGGGCGAAGGTGATCACGCCCTTTGACTCAATCCCCACCGCATAGGCGGCGAGCCTGTAGCGATCGATGATCCCCTGAGCGCCGTCAAGGAGTTGATCATTCAGCCGTCCGAGATGCTTGTAGGCATCGGGGGTCATGACGCGCTCCAGATTGGCACGCGCCGCCGCCATGGCGAGCGGGTTGCCATTGAACGTGCCCACCATGTAGACCTCGCCAGAGTCAACCATCGACCACATCTCGTCGCTACCGCCGATTGCACCCGTTGGGATGCCAGCGCCGAGCGCCTTGGCTAGGCAGACGAGATCGGGCTTGATCCCGAAGAGTTCAGTTGCGCCGCCGGCGGCAACGGTGAGACCGGTCTTCACTTCGTCAACGATCCACACGACGCCGAACTGCTTGGTGATGCGTCGTACTTCGGCAAGATAGCCAGGCTCTGGCAGGATCACGCCGCAGTTCATCATCGCGGCCTCCATGATCAAGCAGGCGGGCAGACGACCTTCGCTCTGAAGTTCGGCAAGGCGTCGTTCGAGGACACCAGCGTCATTGAATGGCACGGCGGTGGTCATCTGCGTGACAACATCAGGGATCCCCTTACCGTAGGCAATTGACGGATAGTGCTCGCGATCCTTGCCGTCGTACACCGAGAGGCCAATATCCACCATCACGTAGTCGTGGTGTCCGTGATAGCTGCCGAAGATCTTCATCACGCCATCGCGACCAGTGATGCCGCGGGCGAGGCGGATCGCATCCATGGTGGCCTCGGAGCCAGAGTTCACGAAACGCCAGCGGGGGAGACCCCAGCGGGCAGCGAGATGTTCAGCAACGATGTAGGTGTCCTCGGTCGGTGCGGCGAAGTGCGAGCCGAGGCGGATGCGTCGATCGACGGCCTCGGTGATGATCGGATGCGCATGCCCCTGGACCATGCTGCCGATGCCGTTGTGCACGTCGAGGTACTGGTGGCCATCGACGTCCCAGACATACTGCCCCTGCCCGCGGTCGAGGTAGATCGGCCACGGTGCGCGCTTCTGGTAACTCGACGAGACGCCACCAACGAGGGAGCGCTTGGCGCGCTCGTAGGCGGCAGCGGAGGCCTGTGTACGGGCGTCAAGTCGCTCGGACTCGCGGGCGGTCAGCTCGCGAATACGGGCAGGGTCAATCTGAACGGTGGGGCCGACGGGTGGCTCCGCCCGATGGGGAGCCGGCGCCGAGGTTGGCGCGAGGTGCCGAAGTGGTGCGATCGCCATATCCATACATCCTTCTCTGCGGATTCCGCAGTGCGGACCGCTGTGGGTACGATTCTAGCACCGTAGGGCGGGTGGGGGTGCGGATATCGCAGCACACGAGGGATTTACGCACGAGCCGTGCGGGGGCTAGCGGGTGGCGAGACGCTCCGCCGCGGCGATTGCCACCAGGCTCTTGGCGTCCACGATGGCCCCTCGACGGACCGCCTCGGCCGCCTCCGCAATGGTCAGCCGGACCGCCTCGATCGCTTCATCTTCGTCGGGGGTGCGGGCGCCCGGGCCAGCCTCCGAGAGGCCCAGCGCGAGGTAGAGCTCCATGCGCTCACTCGTGAACCCTGGGGCGGTGAAGAAGCTCCGAAGGTGCCGCCAGGTCGCTGCTCGAAGGCCAGTCTCCTCTTCAAGTTCGCGCTCGGCGGCGAGCTGTGGCTCCTCTCTGACACCGTCATGCAGGTCAAGCGTTCCAGCCGGCACCTCAAGGAGGAGCTGCCCCACTGGGGCGCGAAACTGGCGAACGAAGAGCAGCTCGCTCACCGGCGTCACGGCCGCTTCGCTCGGCGCGTCAATGGCGAGGATGGCCACAGCGCCTGGGTGGCCAACGATGTAGCGAACGTGCCGCTCGCCGTTGATGCGCTCTACGGTTGAGCGACGCCACTCCATGTACGCCGCCTGCACCACCAGGTCCGAAGCGACAACGACCTCGTTGAGGTCGCCCGGCTCTAGCAGCGCGTCAAGGCGTGCACCGAGAGCATCATCACCGAACCGCATGTCGATGTGCCTGCTTAGCGGATTGCGGCGCCGGTAACTGAATCAAAGAGGTGCAACTTCTCGAGAGAGAGTCCGAGCTGCACCTTGGTGCCGCGCGGCGTCTTGTGCTCTGAGCCAACAAGGGCAAGCACGTCACCACTCTTCGTGGAGAAGTGGAGCAACTCCTGGGCACCGAGATATTCAACAACGTCAGCGGTCAGCTCAATCTGCGCTGAACCCTTCTCCGCCTTGCCGAACTCAAGATGCTCCGGTCGGAAGCCGATCGTGACGCTGGTGCGCCCCTCAAGCGCTTTTGCGCGCGCATCGCTGATTTCGATCGCAATGTCCCCCGCCTTCACATGGCGACCGTCAACAGTCGCCTCCAGCAGGTTCATGGCTGGTGAGCCAATGAAGCCGGCGACGAAACGATTTACTGGTAGGTCGTAGAGCTCCTGTGGCGTGCCGACCTGTTGCAACCTTCCGTCGCTCATCACGGCGATGCGCGTCCCCATCGTCATCGCCTCAACCTGGTCGTGCGTCACATAGACGACGGTGGTCTTGAGGCGCGCATGTAGGCGCAAGATCTCGGCGCGCGTCTGCACGCGCAGCTGTGCGTCAAGGTTGGAGAGCGGCTCGTCCATCAGGAAGACGGCTGGCTCGCGGACGATTGCGCGCCCGAGGGCGACGCGCTGGCGCTGGCCACCGGAAAGCTCCTTCGGCTTGCGCGAGAGGAGCTTGGTGAGGTCGAGGATGGCCGCCGCCTCGTTGACGCGGCGCTCAATCTCGCCCTTCTCAATCTTGCGCAACTTCAGGCCGAAGGCGAGGTTGTCTCGCACGGTCATGTGCGGGTAGAGGGCGTAGCTCTGGAAGACCATGGCGATGTCGCGGTCCTTTGGCGCGATGTCGTTAACGACCTTGTCGCCAATCAGCAGGCTGCCGTCGGTGATGTCCTCGAGCCCGGCGATCATGCGTAGCGAGGTGGTCTTGCCGCAGCCCGAGGGGCCCACGAGCACCATGAACTCGCCATCGTTGATCTCAAGGGAGAGGTTTTCGACGGCGAGGACCTCGCCGTACTTCTTGGAGACGCCCTGGAACGACACTGTGGCCATAACTACCCTCCTCGCTGGCTGGCCCCTCTATGGGGGCATCCCGCCGCGCCGCGAGTCTATCAGCGCGCAGGGGTCAGCGGCCGAGGGCGACGCTACTTCTGGGCGACCCCCGTCGGCATCTCCTTGATCTTCCAGACCGGCCCAAAGAGGAGGGGAACGAAGGCGAAGCTGCCACCGATGCCGCCGATGATGAGCGCCTCACGCAGCCCAAGGTTCGTGCCGATGATCCCGCCGAGCAGCGCGCCGATGGGGATGGTGCCCCATACAAACCAACGCATCGTGGCGTTCATGCGTCCGGCCATCTCGGGTGGGCAGAGGGCCTGGCGCAGGCTGACCTGGTTGATGTTGTAGAGCGTGCCCGATGCAGCCATCGCAAAGAAGCCGCCGCCAATGACGAGCGTGTTCACCAGGTCGTTCCCTGGCTGGCAGAAGGCGAGCACCGCCATCAGCGGTCCGCCCAGCGGGATGGTCAAGACGATCGTACGGCCGACGCCAAGGCGCTTTGAGATTCTGTCGGCGAAGAGGGCGCTAATGAGCCCACCAGCGGAGCCAAGCGTCGCCGCAAATCCGACAAATGCTACGGAGAGCCCGAGCACCTTATAGGCGAAGAGCATCTCGACGGTTCCGGCAATGCTGCCAAACAGGTTCGAGGTTGCGGTCGCACCGCCGATCGTGCGCAGGGCAGGGTGACCAAAGACGTAGCGCAGTCCAGCGGCGATGTCAGATCGCAGCGAGGCGCGCGGCTTACTTGCATCTGGTGCCGCGGCGTCGTTCAGTTCGGCAACGGATTCGTGCTGCGGCTTGATGGAGAAGATGAAGAGGGCAGAGAGGAGGTACGAGATGGCGTCAATCACCACCGCCGCTGGTGCTTTGACGATGGCAATGAGCGCGCCGGCGAGGCTCGGTCCGAGGAGCCCGGCTGCAGAGCGGCTGACCTCAAGTTTCGAGTTCCCCTCAACAAGATCCTCTTTTGGAATGAGTGATGGCAGATAGGACTGGTAGGCAACATCGAAGAAGACCGTGAGGGTGCCGAGCAAGAGGCCAACAACAACCAACTGTGGAATTGAGAGAACGCCGAGCGCATACGAGATCGGGAGGGTCAGCAGGAGAAGTGCCCGGCCGAGGTCGCCAACGATGAGCACTCCGCGGCGTGGCAGGCGATCGACGAGTGCCCCAATGAGGAGCCCCAATACCAAGAAGGGAAGGAAGTCGGCGAGATTGATCAGCGCAATCTCCATCGGGCCCGCGTTCAGGAGTTGGATGGCAACAATCGGCATCGCCAGGTTGCTAAAGCTGGAGCCAAAGTGGCTGATCGTTTCGGCAGTCCAGAGACGAAGGAAGCCCGGGTCGCGAATGAGGCTGCGACGAGGTGCGGCTGTGGGCATGGGGCGCTCCTCAAAAATGGGTGGGGTGGCCAGAGGGAATTGAACCCTCATCTGCGGCTCCACAAACCACGGTCCTAACCATTGAACGATGGCCACCAAGTCAGCCGCCATCTTACCCTGCGGGGAGGGGGGTGGCGCAGGGTAGACTGGGGGTCGGTGCCTTCCCACAAGGGTGGCGCCCGTAGGGAGGGTGAACATGCAAATTCGACGCGCAATGCCCGCCATGGGCCGCATCCCCGCCGCCGAGTACGGCGTAACGCTGGGTGACTTCTTCTTCCCCGTGTTCCTCGGCGAGCGCCTTGGTGCCCGACTTCAAGGCCTAGCGTTGGCCGTCGTTGGCGCCGCGATCGTGGCCGCCTCCGCCCAGATCGTGATTCCACTGCCTGGCACCCCCGTGCCGATCACTGGGCAGACCTTTGGCGTCCTCCTTGTTGGCGCAGCCCTCGGCGCGCGCCGCGGCCTCGCGTCGATGGCGCTCTATCTCGCGCTTGGCATCCTTGGTGCCCCGATCTTCCGCGAGGGGAGCCACGGCATTGAGAAGTTCTTCATCTCTGGTGATGCCGGTCTCCTGCAGTTCGCGCCAACCGGCGGCTACCTCGTTGGCATGCTTTTCGCCGGATGGATCGTTGGGCGACTCGCCGACCTCGGCTGGGATCGCAGCGTGATCGGCACCATCGGCGCGATGGCGATCGGCAGTCTGATCATTTACAGCTTCGGCGTGCCGTGGTTGGCCGCCTCTGCGCATCTTGAGATCGGCGTTGCCATTGAGAAGGGGGTCGCCCCATTCCTGCTCGGCGACGCGATCAAGCTCGCACTGGCGGCTGCGGTCTTCCCTTCGGCATGGTGGTACGTGAACCACGGCCGGAGCGACGGTCCACGCTGATCTAACGGCGACGCACCTGATGCGTCGACCCGTTCGTGCCGCGCTCCTCGCCTTCGATCTGGGGAGCACCTCGGTCAAAGCACTCCTGATCAACGCGGATACCGGCGTGCCGATCGCGATTTCACGTCGCGCGACGAGTGGCGGGGCAGATGCGCGCGAGCAGGATGCCGACACGTGGTGGGAGGCGATCTGCGCCGCCACCCATGAGGTGATGGCGCTGGCGGCGGCTCAAAGCGCTGAGGCAATCGAGGTGCGTGGAATCGGTGTCGATGGCCACGGACCATCGCTCACCCCCGTACACGCCGATGGGAGCGCCGCTGGCCCGGCACTCATGTGGCGCGACCGACGTTCCGCCGGTGACGAGGCCGCACTCGTAAAGATTCTTGGACGTGGCGGATGGCTTCTCGGCGAACTGCCGAAGGCGCGCTGGCTCATCCGCGAGCGACCAGTAGTCGCCGCCGCAGCAGCATGGCTCCTCTCGTCGTGGGATGCGCTCGCATTGCGACTCTCAGGTGAGGCGGTCAGCGCCTTCTGGGATCCGGCGCGCAGTGTCTCGCCCGCCCAGCGCAGCGCGCTACTCGCCGCGGGGCTTGATGAGCGCGCACTCCCTCCCGAAGTGTTTCCTGGTACCAGAATCGGCACCCTGCTCCCTGGCCCAGCCGCAGATCTCGGACTCCCTGCTGGCATCCCAATTGCTGCGGGGATGAACGACGGGCTCGCAGCCGTTGTTGGCGCGGGCCTCACCGATCCATGGCTCGGCGTCGATGTGGGTGGCACCGCGGGCGGCGTCGCCGTTGCGGCAACTCCCGTGGAGGCAGCACGCATCACCGCTGCACTCCCTGGTCACCTCTGGGCAGGACCGGCTCCAGCACCGTTCGGCGACGGGGTGATCCTTGGCGGCGCGTTCGCAGGTACTGGGCGACTCCTTGAGTGGGTCGTTACCGAACTGCTCGCGAGCGATCCGGCGGCGGCGCCCGCGCGCCGCGCCGAACTCTTCTTGGCCGCCGCCGCGTTGCCCCTCGGCGCCAATGGCCTCATGGCAAAACCGATCTCCAATCTTGGCTGGAGCAGCCCTCGCTCCGTCGATGATGCCTTCGTTGGACGAACGGATCAGCACAGCGCAGCGCACCTCGTACGCGCAGCGATTGAGGGGGGCGCACTTGCCGTCGCGCACCTACTCGCACCTGCGATCGAAGCCGGACTGCAGATCAACGAGATGCGCCTCTCGGGTCCAGCAACCGGCGCTGCACCTGGACCTCTCTCAGGTGGTGAGCCTGTACCTGCGGCGTTGACTCAGCTCCGCGCTGATCTCTTCGGTGTGCCCGTGGTGGTTGGCAAAAATCCTGAGGCATCCGCTGCAGGGGCGGCCGCACTTGCCGGCGTCGCATCTGGCACCTTTGCCAACCTTCGTGAAGCGTCACTCGCCGTTGCGGCACCGGCACAACGAGTTGAACCCGATGCACGCGCGCAGAGTCGGGCGCGGGAGTTGCTGCAGCGATATGGGGCACTTTCGTCGGCGACGGGGGAGAGCGGCGCGGGCCGCCGCGAGGACTAAGCCTTCCGCTTCGCCTTTGGAGCGCTCTTGGTAGCCGCCTTCGTTGTGGCCTTTACGGCGAGCGCAATCTCATGACGCCCGGCGGCCGTGGTGGCCGCAGCGCCATCGGCGAGCGGGAAGTGGCAGGCGACATTCACGGTCACATCGCGTGGCGTGGCGACGAGCTTCGGCTCTTCGGTTGAACACTTCTCGGGGTTGCCGAGCTGCTCACTTAGCCAGCAGCGCGTGCGGAAACGGCAGCCCGACGGTGGCGAGATCGGCGATGGGATCTCGCCTTCAAGGATCAGTCGGTCCTTGGTGTCGTGCTCCTCAACCTTCGGCACCGCCGAGATCAGGGCCACGGTGTACGGGTGCTGCGGCTTGGTGAAGACGCGTTCAACCGGCCCGATTTCAACGACCGTGCCGAGGTACATCACGGCGACGCGATCCGAGAAGTAGCCGACAACGTCGAGGTTGTGGCTGATGAAGAGGTAGGTGAGCCCCTTCTCGTTGCGCAGATCGGTGAGTAGGTTCAACACCTGGCTCTGAATCGAAACGTCGAGCGCTGAGACCGGCTCGTCGAGCACGATGAATTCCGGGTTCACCGCCAAGGCGCGAGCGATGCCGACGCGCTGTCGCTGGCCACCCGAGAACTCATGTGGATAGCGCGACGCATAGTTTGGATCGAGGCCAACAAGGTCGAGCACCTCGCGCACACGCTTCTCGCGGGCGGCATGGTCGCCAAGCTTGTGGGCGAGGAGCCCCTCTTCGATCTGGTCGCCGATCGGGAGGCGCGGGTTCAGCGATCCGAACGGATCCTGGAAGACGATCTGCATGCGCTTGCGCAGCGCGCGACGCTCAGTGGCGGAGAGCTTCTTGATCTCACGCCCGTCGAAGGTGACGGAGCCGGCGGTGGTTGGCTGCAGGCCGAGGGCCACGCGGCCGAGCGTGGTCTTGCCGGAGCCCGACTCGCCGACGAGGCTGAGCGTTTCGCCGCGATTCACGGTGAGGTCCACACCGTCGACGGCGCGAACGGCGAGCGGCTTTCGGATCAGTGGGATGCCGCCGCGCACCTGGAAATGGCGCTTTACGCCAACGAGCTTCAGGAGTTCGCGCTTCTCTGCAGCCTTGCCACTCATCGTGTCGCCCCCTTCTTGGTTGCTGGCGATGTGCGCTTTCCCGCGGCGGTGCCATCGAGCACCTCCTTGGTGCGAATGCAGCGAACGAGGCGTCCATCCTTGAGTGGCTCAAGTGGTGGCACCGCGGTGGTGCAGGCGGTAATGGCGTAGCGGCAGCGTGGGGCGAAGCGGCAACCCGCCGGGAAGGCATCCGGCGACGGGACCATGCCGGTGATGGTGTTGAGCTTCTTACCGCGCGCCGCGAACGAAGGGATGGAGGTCACGAGGTCACGGGTGTAGGGGCTCGCCGGCTCGCGCAGCACGTTGGCGGCCTTGCCCGTCTCAACGATCTGGCCGGCGTACATGACGGCGATGCGATCGGCCGTCTCGGCGACGACACCAAGGTCGTGGGTGATGAGCAGAAGTGCGGCACCACGCTCGGTGGTGGTGCGGCGCAGCAGGTCAAGGACCTGCGCCTGAATGGTGACGTCGAGGGCGGTGGTTGGCTCGTCGGCGATGATCATGGAAGGCTCGCCTGAGAGCGCCATGGCGATCATGGCGCGCTGACGCATTCCGCCCGAGAGCTGGTGTGGGTACTGCTTGGCGCGCTGATCCGGCTGCGAGATCTCGACTTGCTCGAGATAGCCGATCGCCAACTTGTGGGCCTCTTTCCAGCTCAGCTTGCGGTGGGCAACGATCACCTCGGCGATCTGCTCGCCAATGGTCGTTACCGGGTTGAGCGCCGAGAGCGGCTCCTGAAAGATCACGCCGATGCCGCCGCCGCGGATTGGGCG
>CAIJIA010000031.1 GCA_903820655.1 uncultured Chloroflexota bacterium | reverse complement strand
CTGGTTGAGTGAGTTCAGTCCGGCCTGCGCCTCTGCTTCGGGCCAGAGCGCATCAATTGCCTCATCACGCGTCGCGGCGTGTCGGGGTCGTGTGGCGAGATAGTGCAGTAGGGCGACCGAGCGTGGACGAATGGAGGTTCCTTCAATCGTTCGGCCGGCAACCTCAATGCTGAGCGGCCCTAAGTCGTGCACGACAGCGACATGGCTCAGTACACGCGGCGCGACAGGGCTCGTAGGCGTGACCCCAGAGCCGTTCGGCACTGCACCAAGTACCTGCGGAAGATTGAGGGTCTCGGCAATGAATCGCGGGATCGTCCAGCACGATTCACCGAACTCATCTTGATCAGCAGGGGCGATGAGGAGCCCCTCCTCCCAGAGCGCACGGAGGAGTTCTGGGCTCGCCTCCTCCCCTGCGGGGCAGGCGAGTCGGGCGAGGATTGGCCCACTACCGCCGACGACATCACGCCGGATGAACTCATCGAGCTCTGCGCCGTCGCCACCCTCACGCATCTGATCAAGCCACGTTGCAAGGATGCCGCCATTCCCTGCTGCTGCGCGTCGCGCCTCTTCGAGCGCCGTTGGCGCACCACTCCAACCCTTAGCCTCGGCAATCTGTCGTGTTTGTCGCGGCGTTACGCGAAGTGCCGCCGCACCGATATGCATGACCTCTCGCTTTGCGCGCGCCGCAATGAGGCGCAGTTGTGCAACGCGGCGCCCGATTAGCGCGACACGGGATCGATCGGGGGCGCGCTCCGCAAGTGAACGCAGAAAAGCCAGACCCTCAGGTGATTCGGCTAGTGCGTCGGCATCGTCAACCACGAGAATAAGCTCACTGTGCGGTGCAGAGAGATCCGCAATCAGTGCTGCTGCGCATACCGCCGTCGACTGCTGCTGGCGAACCGCTCGCGCGAGGCGCGGCAAGCGCACGCCATCATCCTCGTCGGCGGCGAGATGCAGTGCATCATCCAGGCCACGACTTGCTCGTAGCCAGCGCATCGGTCGGTCGGTGCGAATGCCCCACGCTGCGACAGCACTGCTCTTCCCGTATCCGGCACTGCCGCAGATCAGGGCGAGTCCCCCGTCGGTGAGCTCGTCGAGTGCAGCATCGATGCGGGGCCGAGCTGGATGAACACGAGGGGTCTTCATCATGGTGCAGTCCTCCACGTCGCACCGCCGAGGGCGGCGCCCGCGGGTCGGCTGGGCAGATACTGAGCCAGAATCGCGTACCGCCGACGTATCAGACGCGCATCACGTGCCACAGCGATCAGCCCGCGCCCCTACAATCCCCCCATGACCAACAAGCACCGCCTGATCATTGACTGCGACACGGGGACCGATGACGCCGTTGCGCTGATGCTCGCGGCGCTGCACCCTGACATCGACCTCATTGGCGTAACGACGGTCTTCGGCAACGCACCTCTATACGCAACAACGACGAACTCCCTCTCGGTGTTGGAGCTGATCGGCAAGGGGCACATTCCGGTGCACGCTGGATTCCCACGACCGCTCGTGCGCAAGGCGATGCCGTCGGAGCGCTTCTTCAAGGCCGACAGCGTGCAAGATCCGCACGGCACCTATCTCGACATCCCGCGCAGCGCGAGCAAGCCAGCCTCTGAGCGCGCGGTGGAGTACCTGATTGAGACCTACCGCAACGCGACACAGCCGATCACGCTCATGCCGATTGGGCCACTCACCAACATTGCCGCCGCTGTTGCGCAGGAGCCGCGCTTCGCCGAGTGGGTCCCAAAGTTGATCATCATGGGCGGCGGTCACGAGGTGCCGAACATGACCGCATCCGCCGAGTTCAATATCTGGGCCGATGCTGAGGCCGCCGCGAGCGTCTTTGAGGCCGGCTTTAAAGATGTGTTGATGGTGCCGCTCGACGCAACGCATAAGGCGCTTGTCACCGCAAAAGAGTGCGCGGCATTCGGCGCTCTCGGCACACCTGCAGGGATAGCGACGGAAACGGTAATCAAGCGACGCATCGGCAGTTACGAGAGCAGCCAGAAGATGGATGTTCCGGAGTCGGCGCCGGTGCACGACGCGCTCTGCGTCGCGGCGCTGGTGGAGCCCGACATCATCACCACGAAGCGTTGCCACGTTGCGGTTGAGACCACCGGCACGTTGACCCTTGGTCGCACCGTTGTTGATACGCACCATCGCGGCGGCAAGGAGCCGAACGCCGATGTGGCCTT
>CAIJIA010000030.1 GCA_903820655.1 uncultured Chloroflexota bacterium | reverse complement strand
TGAACGCGCGCCGCTCCCCACTGATCCGAGTGTGCTGCCACCAACCGAGCGTGAAACCCTCGCTGAACTTGCGCGCCAACTCACCGTAGCGTCACTTCCTGAACTCTCTTCCAACGAGACTGCAATCTTGACTGCACACCTTCGTCTACTCGACGCATGGAACCCGGCAATCAACCTTACGCGCGTGAGCGATCCACTCGAGCGCGCAACGCGACACCTGCTCGACTCTCTTGTCGCTGCTCCGCACATTGAGCGCATGCTCCCTGGCGGCCGCGGCAAGATCGCCGACCTCGGCTCTGGTGGTGGCTTCCCTGGCGTGCCGTTAGCGGCACGGTTGCTCTCGCGTCACGACGGCCTTTCGATGACGTTGATTGAATCAATCGGTAAGAAGGTGCGCTTTCTTGAAGCGGTCACCGCAGCGAGCGGGCTCGCACCGCGACTGCGTGTCGCTCATGCGCGCGCTGAAGATTTGGCGCAGGGGGGCGGCGTTCGGTTTGATCTGATCACTGCGCGAGCGATCGCACCACTGAGCGAGTTGATTCGACTTGCCGCGCCGATTCTCACGCCAACCGGCTCGCTACTCGCTTGGAAGCGTGCGGGAGAGGGCTGGGATGCAGAGCTGAGCACCGCCGCTTCTCTCATTGGATCCAGCGCAATTGAGGTGATTCCGGTGAACGTGGCTGCGCTAGAGGGGGCGCTCCTTGTGCGCGCTACTCCGCACGAATCTGAACGGGTGAGAGCGCGGGTATAGGATTAGGGCAATAGCAACCGATCAGGAGACCCTGAATCGACGGGAAAGGTGCAGTGAAGCGCGATGAGTCCTGACCAGCAGAAGGGGAAGCCTGACTGGCACCACAACCACAATGGCGAAGAGCTCTTTGTTGAGCCACAGCCAGATCATCTCGTTGCTTCGGAGGCTGGGAGTACCGCCTCAGATCTCGGCGTGGTCGGTGAGGCCACCCACGCCGCAAAACGAGCGCTCCTGGGCCGACCCCTCTCCAATGCCGAGGAGGGCGAGCAGCGCCTCAGTCGCAAGCTAGCGCTCCCGATCTTCTCGTCAGACGCGATCTCGTCGAGCGCCTACGCCAGCGAAGAGATCTTGTTGGTGCTCGCCGGGGCTGGTGCCAGCTTCCTGATCTATGGGCCAATCGTTGCCCTCGGCATCGGGCTGCTGCTCGGGCTCATCGCCATCAGTTACCGACAGGTCTGCTTCGGATTCCCCAATGGCGGTGGGGCGTACGCCGTCGCAAAGAGCACCTTCGGAACCTGGCCAGCCCTCATTGCTGCCTCGAGTCTGATCGTTGACTACATCCTGACCGCCGCCGTCAGCACCGCGGCAGGTATCGCCGCCATCACCTCAGCCATTCCGTCACTCGCAGGCGTACGCCTTGAGCTTGCGCTCGGCGCGATGGGTCTCCTTGTTTTGGCCAACCTCCGCGGACTTCGTGAATCAGGTCGCATCTTTGCTCTGCCGACCTACCTCTTTGTCGCCGGCGCCTTTGGCGTCATTGGCGTTGGGCTGATCAAAATTATTACGGGCGATCCAGCCGTGACATGGAGCCAGGGTGTAGTAATTCAGGCACATGAGACCGCAACGATCTTGTTGCCCATCCTGCTGCTTAAGGCGTTTGCACACGGTTCCGTTGCGTTGACTGGCACCGAGGCAATCAGCAACGGCGTTGCATCGTTCAAGAAGCCAGAGGCCAAGAATGCTGCATCGACGCTTGTGGTCATGGCAGTGCTACTCGGAACACTCTTCCTGGGCATCTCCCTTGTCGCCTTTGCATACGGAAAGGTGCCACAAGAGATCGGCGGCGAAACGTTGCTCTCACAGGTTGCACGAGCATCATTCGGGAGCGGACCGCTCTACGCGCTGTTCCAAGTCGCAACGACTGGCATCTTGCTGCTCGCAGCGAACACTGGCTTCAACGGCGGGCCACAGCTTGCGCGCATCTTGGCAGTTGATGGCTACCTTCCACGACAGGTTGGTCAGCGCAGTGACCGCCTCGCGTACGGTGCAGGAATCATCATCATTGCCCTTGCTGCAGCACTACTCCTCATTGGTACCGATGCGGTCGTCACCGCACTCGTTCCGGCATACGCCATTGGCGTCTTCGTCGGATTCACCATCAGCCAGGCGGGAATGGTGTTGCATTGGCGACGGCTCCGAAACGCAGGCTGGGCCGGTCGCGCGCTACTGAATGGTGTTGGCGCTTTTGTAACGGCTGTTGTCTTGGTCGTTATTACCGCTGCAAAGTTTACCGACGGCGGATACTTGGTATTCATTCTAATTCCGTTGCTTACCATCTTTATGAAGCTCGTACGCAATCGCTACAACTTGCATGAACGCGAACTCTCCATCAAGCCCGGTGTTGTCTTCGACGCGCCACATCGCCCACGTCGAATCCTGGCGCCGTTTGGTGAGATCAATCGCTCGACGGTTCGTGCGATCACGCTTGGCCGAATCCTTGAGGCTGAGAATGGTGAGCTCACTGCAATTCGCGTTGTCTTCAGCGATGACGAGGAGCGAGAGGTACGGACGCGCTTTGAGACCCTCTTCCCTGGCGTGCGCTTGGTGACGGTTGATTCGCCGTTCCGCGCCATCGTGGAGCCGATCTGCCACTACCTCGACGAGATCGAAGATGAAGACGCTGATCTGCCGCCAGACCAGCGGCGCATCAACGTAGTGATGATTCCGGAATACGCCGGCCGGCACTGGTGGGATCGCATCCTGCATAACGGCAACGGGAAGCGCCTCCGCGAGACACTCCTTGGTCGGCGCAACACGGTGATCCTCGACATTCCGTACCGCCGCGACCTCGAGTAGAGGCCTCTCGCCCCTCTGGCTCCTCAACCAACCGCCCTCAGGCCAGGGCAGGCTCGCCCTCGTGGCTGCCATTCTGTGGATAACTCTCTTGACAATGGTATTGATAAGGTTGTAACCTGTTTTGGTGTTGAAGAGCAGGGGCGCAGGGGTCGATCCAGCACGGCCGGTCTACGTGATCAGCGTGGCCGCCAACATCGTCTCGGTCCACCCCCGCACGCTGCGCATCTACGAGGATGAGGGCCTGATCTGCCCCTCCCGAACCGAGTCGAACATCCGTCTCTTCTCCGAGAACGACCTTCGGCGCATCCTCTGGATACGCCACCTGACACAAGACTTTGGGGTCAATCTCGCCGGCATCAAGCTCCTCTTCGAACTTGAAGAGCGGCTCGGCGAACGAATCTTGGAGCGACTGTACGAAGAGGGTCAAGCGAAAGAGGCGAAGCGAGCGCCGCAGGAAGCGGCAGGAAGGGGACGAGCATGAGCAAGCGTACCGAACGAGAGATCCAGGCAGACATTGATGACGAGTTGAATGAAGAGGAGCAGCTCGCCATTGACGAGGCTGTCGCAGCAAGCGATGACGACACCGTCGTGCCACGCGGGCGCGGCTCCTTCCCCCTTGTTCCCCTGCGCGAGATCGTCATCTTCCCCGAGATGGTTGCGCCACTAAAGGTTGGCCGAGACAAGAGCGTTGCCGCCATTCGTGCCGCGGCTGCTGCTGGTGGCTGGATCGCCCTGGTCACCCAGCGTGAACCAGAGCAAGAGGAGATCACTTCGGTCGACCAGCTGCATGCGATGGGCACGCTTGCCAAGATCGCGCAGGTCGTGAACCTTCCCGACGGCACGCTTCGCGCCGTGGTGCAGGGTCAGCGTCGCTTCAAGGTGAAGTCGCTCGACGCGACCGGCGCGGCACTGATGCTGAAGGGCACCGTCGTTGAGACACCAGAGGTCACCGGCGTTGAGGTCGAAGCGCTGATGCGCAGCGTCCAGGCGCAAGTGGAGACGTACGTCACCTCTGGCGCACCGGTACCGCCGGAGGCGGCGGTCGCAGCGAAGAACATCAGTGATCCTGGACTGCTCGCCGACATGACCGCCTATACGCCAGACATGACGACCGATCAGCGACAGGAACTGCTCGAGACCATCGATGTTGTGGCGCGACTGAAGTACGTCGCGTCGTTCTTGTCACGACAGATCGAGATCCTCGAGATCAAGGGAAAGATTCAGTCAGACGTGCGTTCTGAGATGGACAAGAGCCAGCGCGAGTACTTCCTGCGCGAACAGCTCAAGGCGATTCAGCGTGAGCTCGGCGAAGAGGACCCCCAGCAGGCCGAAACAAATGAGCTGCGCGAGAAGGTCGAAGCCTCTGGCATGCCGGAGGAGATCAAGTCGCGCGCACTGAAGGAGCTCGATCGCATGAGCCGCATTCCTTCGGCGTCGCCCGAGGTTGGTGTGATTCGTACGTATGTTGATTGGCTGATCTCGATGCCGTGGAACATCGCCACAGAAGATCGTATTGAGATCAAGGAGGCGGCCAAGGTGCTCGCCGACGATCACTACGGTCTCGAGAAGGTGAAGGAGCGCATCATTGAGTATCTCGCGGTGCGCAAGCTCGCCCCACAGGTGAAGAGCCCGATCCTCTGCTTCGCTGGGCCTCCAGGGGTTGGCAAGACATCACTTGGTAAGTCGATTGCTCGCGCGATGGGTCGCAAGTTTGTGCGCATGAGCCTTGGTGGCTTGCACGACGAGGCGGAGATTCGTGGGCACCGCCGCACCTACATCGGCGCGCTCCCCGGCCGCATCGTGCAGGGGATCAAGCAGGCGGGCACAAAGAATCCTGTCTTCATGCTCGATGAGATCGACAAGCTCGGCGCGGACTTCCGCGGCGATCCGTCGTCGGCGCTCCTTGAGGTGCTCGATCCAGAGCAGAACGCAACCTTCCAGGACAACTACCTCGAGGTGGAGTTCGATCTTTCGCAGGTGCTCTTCGTTGCCACCGCGAATCAGCTCGACACGATTCCTGCGCCGCTGCGCGACCGCATGGAGATCATCCAGATTCCTGGATACACCGAGGCGGAGAAGGTGCAGATCGCGAAGCGCTACATCCTGCCGAAGCAGCGCGAGAATCATGGCCTGACCGAGGCCCAGGCGGTCGTTCCCGACGAGACGCTCGTGCACCTGATTCGTCACTACACGCGCGA
>CAIJIA010000029.1 GCA_903820655.1 uncultured Chloroflexota bacterium | reverse complement strand
GAGGTGGCCACTCTTTTCGCCACCAAAGCCACCCTGGCCAGCGGCGAGTCGTTCGGCAATGTGTCGGTCGCCGACGGGGGTGCGCTCCAAAGTGATCCCGTGCGCGGCCAGGTGGCGCTCCACGCCACTGTTCGTCAGCACCGTAGCCACGGCGCGCTCCGACCCAGCGACACCCCGCCCCTTCCGATCCAGTGCAATAAGGGCAATCAACACGTCGCCGTCAATGGCTCGGCCGCTCGCATCAACAACGACGCAGCGATCGGCATCGCCATCAAGCGCAATGCCGAGTTCGGCGCCGTGCGCGCGCACCTGTTCACCGAGTGCCGCGGGGTCGGTGGCCCCAACACCATCATTGATAACGCCATCTCCCATCGCAAACGGAACGACCGTCGCGCCAGTGGCGGCGAGTGCTTCAACGGCGAATGGCGAGGCGGCGCCATGCGCCGCGTCAACCACCACGCTCAGGGCGCTGGCGCTCACGGTGCGCGCGAGATCCGCGAGCGTTCGCGCATACCGATCTCGATACGCCTGCGCCTCAGACGCATGAGCGTCCGATGGGGCAATCGCCTGCAAACCTCCTGCCAGAGCGGCCTCCATCGCCGCCTCGAGCGCTCGCTCCTGTGCGTCAGGAATCTTTCGCCCATCACGGGCGAGCACCTTCAAGCCGTTGTACTCGACGGGGTTGTGCGAAGCGGTCACGACCACTCCGCAGGCGGCGCGTGGCTCACCCGCAACAAGTGAGGCGAGTCCAGGCGTTGGAATGACGCCCACATCAATCACGGTGCCCCCGTGTGCCTCAATGGCACCAGCAAGCGCATCAGAAAGCGCTTGTCCGCTCGGTCGAGTATCGCGCCCAAGGAGCACGAGTCCGCCTGGGTGCTGCTGCATCAGGGCAACGCCGAGTGCGGCAGCTATTTCAGCGGTAAGAGTCTCGCCAGCGATCCCGCGGATCCCATCGGTGCCGAAGCGAACCGTGGTCACGGTGTTCCTTGCGCTAGATCAGCGCTTGGTGAACTGCTTCGCCTTGCGTGCGCGTCGGAGACCGTACTTCTTGCGCTCCTTGGCGCGCGGGTCGCGCGTCAGGAATCCGGCCTGGCGGAGTGGCAGTCGGTAGGCCTCTGGATCGGCGGAGAGGAGTGCACGTGAAATGCCGTGGCGGATCGCGCCAGCCTGGCCGGAGATACCACCACCCTCAACCTTCACCATCGCGTTGAAGCGACCCTCGGTGCCGGTGACTCGGTATGGTGCGAAGACTTCGGACTGTGGAACGGCACCACCGAAGTGCTGCTCGTAGGTGCGTCCGTTGATGACGATCTGGCCCTCACCAGCAACGAGGCGAACTCGTGCGATGGAGGTCTTGCGTCGACCGGTTCCCTGGTAGTACGGCAAACTGGCCACGCTCTTCTCCTTCGGGCTCACGCGAGGGGCTCCGGCTTCTGTGGAGCGTGCGGATGATCCGCATCGGCATAGACCTTCAACTTACGAATCTGTGCATTGCCGAGCTTCGTCTTTGGGAGCATTCCCTTGACGGCTCGGCGAATTGCCTCGTTCGGCTTGCGCTTCAACAGGTCACCAAGGACCTCCATGCGGTAACCGCCTGGCTGGCCCGAGTGCGAGTGGTACTTCTTCGAGAGGAGTCGATCGCCGGTCACGACCAGCTTTGCGGAGTTGATCACGATCACGAAGTCACCTGAATCGAGGTGGTCAGCGAAGGTTGGCTTCCCCTTCCCCATCAGCGTCGAGGCCACCTTCGTCGCGAGTCGGCCAAGGGTCTGACCCTCGGCATCGATCACGAACCAGCGGCGCTCGATTTCAGCGGCGCGAGGTGTCCAGGTCTTCGTGTTCATCTGATCCTCCTAGATCAATTCAAGCTGCACAAGCGGCGCCGAGTCACCCTGGCGAATGCCAATCTTGGTGATGCGGCAGTAGCCCGACGTGCGGTTGGCATACTTCGGAACGATCTCATCAAAGAGCTTCTCAACGACGAGCGGCTCTTCCGGCAGGGCTGCAATCACGGCGCGTCGGGCCGAGAGGCCACCCTTCTTGGCGAGCGTAATGATCTGCTCAACCTGCGGACGAATCTCCTTAGCCTTTGCCTCGGTCGTCTGGATGCGCTCGTAGCGCAGCACCGAAACGATCAGGTTCTTGTACAGCGCGAGGCGAGGCCCCTGCTTGCGGGAGAGCTTGCGTCCGCCAATCGCGTGCGAAGTCATTAGGCCTTCTCCTCGTCGTCGGCGTCGCTCTCATCCTCATCGAAGATGGCGTCGGCGGGGATGGTGCTCTCAGGCACATCGAAGCCGCGCTCGACGAGCTTCTCGCGAACTTCGTTCAGGCTCTTCTGGCCAAAGTTGCGCAACTTGAGGAGCTCCATCTCTCCGCCATCAAGGGCGGTGAGGAGCTGGCGAACCTTAAGGATGCCTGCACGCTTGAGCGCGTTATAGGCACGCATTGGCAGATCAAGGTCTTCAATGGAGAGATCGAGCAGGTTGCCGCCGGCCTCTGCAGCTGGCGCGGCCACTGGGGCCTCGCCGAGTCCGGAGAAGGCGGTGAACTGGCCCACGAGGATGGCCGCAGCCTTGCGAACAGCAGCCTCTGGCGTGATCGTGCCGTCGGTCTCGATCTCAAGGATGAGCTTCTCGCGGTCGACGTCCTGGCCGACGCGCGTGTTCTCAACAGTGAAGTTGACCTTGCGGACTGGGGTGAAGATGGCATCAACGCTCATCACGCCGCGTGGTCGCACTTCGCCCTCAGGGTCCGCGTCAACGCGGTCCGAGGAGACGTAGCCAACACCGGTCTCAACGACGAGGGTGGCCTCAATGGCCGCCTTGTCGGAATCGAGCGTTGCAAGCACCAACTCTGGGTTGACGATCTCGATCTGGCCGTTCGGCTTGATGTCGCCAGCGGTGACCGGGCCTGCCCCCTTCTTCGAAAGGGTCAGCTCGATGCGCTCCTTCGCAAAGCTGCGAAGGCGAATCTTCTTAACGTTGAGGAGGATCTGTACGACGTCTTCACGGACGCCTGGCAGCGAGGAGAACTCCTGCATGACGCCATCGATCTGCACAGCGGTGACTGCAGCACCTTCCAGCGATCCGAGGAGGACGCGGCGCAGCGCGTTGCCGAGGGTGACGCCGTAGCCTGGCGCGAATGGGCCAGCCTCGTACTTGCCGTACGAGCCGAGCTCCTCGAGCGGGGCGATCTTGGTGGTCAGTGCATCGGACATGTTCTCTCTCCCTCTTACCGCGAGTAGAACTCGACGACGAGTTGTTCATTGAAGTCGCCCGGCATCTGATCGCGCCGCGGAGCAGCGACCACCGTACCGGTCAACTTGGTGGCATCCACGCGGAGCCACTCCTGAATGCCATTGCCTGAAAGGGTGCCTGCGGCCTCCTTGAATGGCCCGATGTCGGCTCGGCCTTCGCGGACCGAGATGACGTCGCCTGGCTTCATCGAATAGGACGGAATGTTGACCGCCTGCCCATTGATGGAGAGGTGGCCGTGGGTGATCAACTGGCGTGCCTGGTCTCGCGAGCTGGCGAGTCCGAGGCGGTAGACGACGTTGTCGAATCGCAGCTCAAGGAGGCGGAGCAGGTTCTCGCCCGTCACATCGGTGCCACGCTCAGCGGCCTCGAAGAGGCGGCGGAACTGGGTCTCGCCAATGCGATACACGCGGCGCATCTTCTGCTTCTCGCGCAGCTGCAGGCCGTAGTCACCAACCTTGCGACGGCGCATCATGTGCATGCCTGGAGGGGTCGGTCGCTTTTCGAACGAGCACTTCTTCGTATAGCAGCGCGCGCCCTTCAAGAAGAGCTTTGCGCCTTCTCGACGGCACTGGCGGCAGACTGGTCCGGTATCTCGACCCATGCTTCTACTCCCCTAGACTCGGCGCTTCTTTGGAGGACGGCAGCCATTGTGTGGCAGCGGCGTCACATCGGTGATTGCAGTGATGTCGAGGCCCGCTGTCTGAAGACCGCGGATTGCCTGCTCGCGTCCAGCGCCTGGCCCCTTCACGAAGACGGCAACGGAACGAAGTCCGTGCTCCATCGCCTTGCGTGCGGCTGCCTCAGCTCCGAGCGATGCGGCGTACGGGGTGCTCTTGCGTGAGCCCTTGAAGCCAGCGACGCCACCCGAGCCCCACGAAAGCACCGCACCGGTCAGGTCGGTGATCGAGACGAGCGTGTTGTTGAACGACGCGGCGATGTGCACGTGGCCTACTGGCACGTTCTTCTTCTCGCGGCGTCGAGTCTTTGGTGCGCGCTTCTTCTTCTCTTCAGCCATCTCTCTACCTACTTCTTCTCAATCTTCTTGCCGGCGACGGTCTTGCGTGCGCCACGGCGCTGTCGTGCGTTGGTCTTCGTGCGCTGTCCGCGCGACGGGAGGTTCTTGCGATGTCGGGTGCCACGGTAGGTACCAACCTCGATCAGTCGCTTGATGTTCATGGCAATCTCGCGGCGCAGGTCACCTTCGACCTTGCGACCCTTGTCGATGACTTCACGAAGTCGGTTGACCTGGTCTTCGGTGAGATCGCGCACGCGCGTGTCTGGATTGATGGAGGTCTGCGCCAAGATCTTCTGGCTGGTGGTTAGGCCCACGCCGAAGATGTAGGTAAGGGCGATCTCAACACGCTTCTCGCGCGGAATATCGACGCCTGCAATACGAGCCATCAGCTAACCCTGTCGCTGCTTGTGCTTTGGGTTTTCGCAAATGACCATGACGCGTCCGTGCCGCTTAATCACGAGGCACTTGTCGCATCGAACCTTGACTGACGCAGATACTTTCACTCGTTCTCCTGCTGTGAGCGGCGTACCGCTCGTGCTGCTACTTCAACCGGTAGGTGATCCGACCCTGGGTCAGATCGTATGGCGAGAGTTCGACCTTCACCCGATCACCAGGAAGGATTCGGATGAAATTCGTCCGAAGCTTTCCACTGATATAGGCGCGGATCCGGTGGCCATTTTCAAGCTCGATCACGAACGATGTGTTCGGAAGCGGCTCTACAACGGTCCCCTCGACCTCGATCGAATCTTTCTTCGCCAACAAACCCCCGATCAGAACGCGTTACTGGGTCTCGGAAGACCGAGACGGCGCGCTACGGAGTCCGCAGACACGCGAAGGGAGACAATAGCAGAGCCCCACGATCCACGCACGAGGGGGGCGTTCATGACCCCCTCGTCAGGATGGTGGAGCCCCCCGCCACAATGGCGATGCTGTCCTCCCAATGTGCCGCGAGGCTCCCATCAATTGTTACAACCGTCCATTCATCGTCCATCACCCCTACCTCGGGCGAGCCAAGGGTGAGCATCGGCTCAATCGCCAGGCAGTGGCCCTCGGCCAGAGTCAGACTCTTGCGGCCGGTGCGGTAGTTGGGCACCTGGGGGGCCTCATGCATGGCACGGCCGATGCCGTGGCCAACGTAGGGTCGCACGATCCCATACCCCGCTCGCAGGGCGACGTCTTCGACGGCTCCAGAGATCTCCTCGATGGTGGCCCCTGGGCGGGCGGCGGCGATGCCGGCATCCAGCGCCTCACGGGTCACCGACACCAGGCGCTTCGCCTCTGGAGAGCCCTCGCCGACCACGAAGCTACGCGCCCCGTCGGCATGCCAGCCCTCCCAGATCGCCCCCGCGTCAATAGAGACGAGCATCCCCTCCTTGATCTCTCGATCACCGGGGATGCCGTGAACGACCTCACTATCGAGCGAGATGCAGATGACGGATGGGAAGCCGTGGTAGCCCTTGAAGTTCGACGTTGCCCCGTGGCGCGTGATGCAGCGTTCCGCGATCGCGTTCAGCTCGGCGGTGCTCGCCCCAGGGACCGCCGCCTCCTGAATGAGCTCATGGATCTCAGCGACGATGTCACCCGCTCGGCGCATCGAGGCGATCTCGGCGAGGCTCTTGCGGGTGATTGCGCCCATCGCTACGCCGTCAGTCCAGCGGCAGCGGCGGCGGCGGCCAGGCGGCCCTGCACCTCATCGATAGCACCAACGCCGTCCACCTCAGCGAGTCGGCCGGTTGCACGGTAGAGCTCCACGACCGAATCAAGGGCGGCGAGCTGATTTGCCAGTCGTGCCGCCACGGTCTCGGGGGCATCGTCGCTCCGGGTGATCAGCGCCGTGCCGCACACATCGCACACCCCAGGGCTCTGCGGCGGGCGGTTCAGCAGGTGGTACGAGCGCCCGCAGGATGGGCAGACTCGGCGCGCGGTGAGACGCTCTTCAAGAATCGCGCGGTCCACCTTCAGCAGTACGGCGCGAATTGAGCGACCGCTCGCTGCATACGCCGCATCTAGTGCGGTCGCCTGTGCTGGATTGCGCGGAAAACCGTCGAGGATGACGCGAGCCGCTGCATCAGGTTGGGAGAGGCGCGCTTGAATCATGTTAATCGTGACCTCGTCGGGAACCAGCTGCCCAGCGTCAATGAACTGCTTCGCGGCGAGGCCGAGCGGCGAGCCAGCAGAAATTTCGGCACGGAAGAGGTCGCCTGTTGCAACGTGGGCTGCCCCCGTTGCTGCGGAGAGTGCCTCCGCTTGCGTCCCCTTCCCTGCGCCTGGGGCGCCGAGAAGGACGAGGATCACTTAATAAAGCCCTCGTAATTTCGCATCAGCATCTGCGCCTCGAGCTGCTTCATCGTCTCGACAACAACGCTCACCGCAATCAAGAGCCCGGTACCGCCGAGGCTGACGCCGAGGCCGCCAAGATCACC
This sequence comes from uncultured Chloroflexota bacterium, assembly GCA_903820655.1. Classification (GTDB taxonomy): domain Bacteria; phylum Chloroflexota; class Limnocylindria; order Limnocylindrales; family Limnocylindraceae; genus Limnocylindrus. The sequence goes on along the minus strand of CAIJIA010000029.1, from coordinate 399 downwards.
GAAGAGTGTGCCAAGTGCATACGGCGAGACGGCAACCAAACCGAGGAAGAGCGATCCGAGCAGGGTGATTCGTGTGACCACCTTGCCGAGATACTCCTGCGTTGGCATACCTGGGCGAATGCCAGGGATGTAGCCGCCGTTCTTGCGCAACTGGTCAGCCGTTTCGTCCGGCTTGAAGGTGAATGCCGTATAGAAGTAAGTGAATGCCACCGTAAGAGTGAAGTAGAACGGCAGATAGACAAGCTCGTTCTGTGGTCCGAGCGTGTCAACAATCCACTGCGCGCCCGCCTTGACCCACTCAACCTCAGAGGCGGTGAAGTAGCCGGCAATCTGCGCTGGGAAGAGCAGGATGCTCATCGAGAAGATGATCGGAATCACGCCAGCCTGATTCACCTTCAG
>CAIJIA010000028.1 GCA_903820655.1 uncultured Chloroflexota bacterium | reverse complement strand
TCTTCGACGCGCGTGGCAAAGGGGAGCGTGATGTCGGAGCTAACGACGGCAATAGATCGAGCGATCGTTTCGCGCGAGAGGCGCTGAATTGGCTCGGTACAGAGAATGACTTCGCCACTTGTGGCAGGTACGGCGCCACTGAGCGCGCGCATGAGGGTGGTCTTACCGGCGCCGTTTGGCCCCACGATGGCGACGCGTTCACCTGGGCCAATGCTGAGTGAAACGTCGCGCAAGATCGTGGCGCCGCCAAGGTCGACCTGCAGGTTTCTTGCGCCGAGTAGTTCGTACGGTGCGGTCTCGTTCATAGGGCGTACCCCGCACGGGCACGGTGCAGCAGCCAGAGCAGGAACGGTGCACCGATCAGGGCGGTGACCACGCCGACTGGCACGCCAATAGTGCGGGCAACGGTGTCGGCGAGGAGCAGCAGGAGCGCCCCGCCGATCGCGGAGAGCGGCAGTACGGCGCGAGGGTCGGAGCCAACAGCAAGGCGGGCCAAGTGCGGCACCACGAGACCAACAAACCCAATAAGACCGGCGAGGGCAACGGCCGAGGCGGTGGCGAGGGTGGCGAGCGCGACGGCGATGCGGCGCTCACGGCGCACGTCGATCCCGAGGTGCGTTGCCCCCTCATCACCAAGCAGGAAGGCGGCAAGCGCACGACCGCGTCGGGCGAGGAGCAGGGTGGTGATCGCAATTGGCAGCGCCGCAGCGATGAGACGTGGCCAGGTGACGCCATCGAGACCACCGAGCAAGAAGCCGAAGATGGCGCGCAGGTTCGCGCCGCTCGCAAGCATTACCAGCGAGAGCGCTGCGGCAAGGAGTGACGCAACGGCATAACCAACGAGCAACACACTGGCGATGCGCTCCTCACCGCTGCCGATGCCGGCGATCCGCCAGACGAGCGCGACTGATGTCAGCGCGCCAACGAACGCCGCGAGCTGCACGCCACCGAGCTCCCAGGCGATCCCGGTGATCGGAAGTAGGAAGGCAATCGCCGCACCGAGCGCCGCGCCACTACTGGTGCCGAGCACATACGGATCAGCGAGCGGGTTGCGCAGCAGTGACTGGAATGCGGCACCCGAGGTTGCGAGCGCCGCACCAACGGCGATCGCGGCGAGGATGCGCGGCAGGCGAATCTCCATGACGATCGCGGTCGAGCCAGCGCTAATACCGTTGCCGACGGGCTGGCCGAACAGGCTCTTGCCGATGATGGCGAGCACGTCGAGTGGTGCAATGTTCGCCACGCCGAAGCCAATGGCGCCGATCGCCACCACCACCAGTGTCGCGAGCGAGAGGAGCGTGATGCGGCGTACTCCCATGACTATGGAAGGGTGACCGTTGGGTGGAGTTGCGCCACGATGGCACGGAACGCCTCGGCGATGCGCGGCCCCGGAATGGAGACGAGGTCACCATCGATCGGGCGAATGGCACCACTCAACACGGCAGGAATCGTTCCCCACCCTGGACGCGCCGCCACCGCCTCTGCGGTCACACCGTAGGCGGCATCACCGAGCAGGATCACGGTCGGGGCGGCGGTGACGAGTGCCTCGAGCGAAATCTCGTAGACGCCGTTCACACCGCTGCTCACCAGGTCACCTCGGGCGAGCGCCACGAGTTCGGCGGCGTAGTCGTTCGGGGCGAGGCCGTAGATGGCTCCGGTGGCATCAATCTCGTAGAAGACGCTCACCTGAGGTAGATCGGCGACGAGTGCGGCGACTGCCGCAATGTCATCCATGGCGGCCTTTACCGTTCCTGCCGCCTGCACGCTCGGCCCTGTTGCGTCGCCAATCAACTGCAGGGTGCGATACACACCGCTCACCGTCGAGGGATCGAGGGTCACAATGGTGAGGTTCGCGGCGCGCAGCTGCGTGATCGCATCGTCTGGGGTGAAGCCAGAGCCGCCAACGAAGACGAGATCTGGGTTGAGGGCGATGATCGACTCAACGTTCGTGCCGGTGTAGTCCGCGACCTGCGGTCGCGTTGAAAGTGCCGATGGGAGACAGGTGCACGCTGCAACACCAACAACACGCTCACTCAGCCCCCAGGCGGCGAGCGCCTCAACGCTTGCAGGGGTGAGGGC
>CAIJIA010000027.1 GCA_903820655.1 uncultured Chloroflexota bacterium | reverse complement strand
CGCCGACTGCACCGCTTTGACTTCGCCCCAAACCGCGGCACCGTCTTCTCTGCGCACCAGATGGGCACGGCACGAATGGGCTCCGACGCGCGAGATCACGTGTGTGATCCGTGGGGTCGCGTGCGCTCAACCGCGCGGCCACGCGCCGGTGACGCGAATGCCGGGCTGATCAAGAACCTCTACATCGCCGACGGGTCGCTCTTCCCAACCGCACTCGGCGTAAATCCGATGGTCACGATCCTGGCCGTCGCAAAGCGCGTCTCGCGCGCGATCATCGCCGACACGCGCGCCTAACCAGAGCGCCAGGGGTTGGAGCGGGAGACGAGGCTCGAACTCGCGACATCTTGCTTGGAAGGCAAGTGCTCTACCAACTGAGCTACTCCCGCGCGAAGCACACCATAGCAAGGAGGCGGCATGGATGACTACGGCGACCGGCAGGGGCTCTGGGTTGGGCTCACGGTCGGGGCGATCGCGATCGGACTCCTCGTCGCACTCCTGAGCACCGCGGTCAACCTGGCCGAATGCGAACGACGCGGTGACCTGATTCGCCTCTATAACTCAGGCAACGGGCCGCGCTACTCCGAGGTCTACCCAACGGAGTGGGCAGCCTGGGTTGCGGAGTGTCGCGATTAGGCCTCTGTCACCGACTCAAGCGGCTTCGCTCGGCGCAGGGCGCGCAGGCGATTGATTCGATCAACGAGTGGCGGGTGGGTGGCCAGGAATCCGGCTGAGCGCTCTTCAAAGTGCTTCACCGGATTGATGATGTACATGTGCGCCGTGGCCTTGGTTGCCACCTCGAGGACCTCCTTGTCGCCGGCAAGCTTCGCGAGCGCACGCTCCAATCCGACAGGATTGCGCGTGAGCTCCACCCCCGACGCATCGGCCAGGTATTCGCGTTGGCGCGAGACGGCGAGCTGCACCAGCCGTGCGGCGATTGGCGCGAGGATGGCGAGCACGATGGTGAGGATGATGAAGATCACCTGCAAGGCGTTTCCGCCCTCACGGTCGTTACTGCGTCGGCGACCGCCACCCCAGAACGCCCAGCGCATCACCAGGTCGCTGAGCAGCGCCAGTGATCCCACCAGGGCCGCCACGAGGAGTCCGTAGCGAATATCAAAGTTGCGCACATGCGACAGCTCATGGGCGATCACGCCGCTCATCTCCTCACGGTCGAGGGTGCGCATGAGCCCTTCGGTTACGGCGATGCTGGCGTGCTCTGGATCGCGCCCCGTGGCGAATGCGTTCAGTGCCGTGTCGTCAATCGTGTACACCTTCGGCTTCGGCATGTTCGCAGCGAGACAGAGCTCGTTGACGATGTTGTCGAGTTCACGCTCCTCTCGGCCGGCCGAGGGGTCAAGCTCTTTCGCGCCAGCCGCAGCAAGGACCGCTTTGTCCCCGCTGAAATATGCGCCGAGCGTTAGGAAGAAGCCCAAGACAAATGCCCCGAGCGCGAAGGGGATGCCGCCATCAACACTGCCGCTGAGGGCGATCCCTGCGCTCGCCCCGAAGGCGGCGAGGATCGCCACCACAATCAGGACAAGAACCAGCGACTTTCTTCGGTTCTCGGCGGCGAGGTCATAGAAGGTAGCCATCGCGTCGACTCGTGCCGACTAGGAGAGGTTGACCTTCGGAACGGCCTCCTCAGCGTCAGGGGCATCAAAGAAGTCGCGCTTGGCGAATCCGAATGCGCTGGCAAAGAGCAGGCCCGGGAAGGTCTGCACAGCGTTGTTATACGAGAGCACGGTGGCGTTGTAATGCTGTCGGCTGAACCCGATCTGATTCTCGGTTGAGGTGAGCTGCTCCTGCAACTGAATCACGTTCTCATTCGACTTCAGGGTTGGGTAGGCCTCGACGTTAGCGAAGAGGGTACGCAGCGAACTGGTCAGCATGTTCTCAGCCTTCGCCTGTGCCGCGGTGTCGCCAGAGGTGCCGGCGTTAACGGCAGCAGCGCGAGCCTTGGTGACGCCTTCAAGTACGCCCTTCTCAAAGCCCATCTGCCCCTTAACGGCATCAACAAGATTTGGAATCAGGTCATAGCGGCGCTTGAGCTGCACCTGGATCTGGCCGAGTGCCTCATCAACTCGGTTCCGCCCATTCACGAGGCCGTTAAAGGCAGAGATCCCAACGAGAGCCAGTACACCAACGATCACGAGAACCGGTAGCAGTCCTTCCATGGCATCCCCCTTCAACTACACGTGTGGCGGCATGTGTCGCCTTCGTTCAGTATACGACCACTCCCCGCACAAACTCCGGGTCGTTTGACGACCCCCCGGGGGGTAGGCGTAGGCTGGCAAAAGCAACTGGGTTGAGCCCTCTGAGGGCTCCTCTGGTGTGGGTGCAGCCCGGCTTCCTGGGCCCCCACGTGAAAGGCACTGAACGATGAACGTTCTGTTGGTCGGTACTGGCACGGTCGGCGAGGCAATCGCCCACCTCATCAAAGGAAAGAAGTGGCTCGGCACCCTCACCCTTGCGGACTACTCCCTGGACCGTGCGCGCACGGTCGCAGACGCGGTCGGGGCCGGGTACAAGGTTGCCCAGGTAGACGCCGGGAACGCCGCGCAGCTGAAGGAGCTCATCGCGAGCTCCAAGGCGGATCTCGTCTTGAACGCCGTGGATCCACGCTTCGTTCCAGCCGTCTTCGACGCCGCCCTCGAGGCGGGCGTGCACTACATCGACATGGCGACGAGCCTTTCCGTCCCTGACGTGCAGAACCCATACACCGTTCCAGGGCTGATGCTCGGCTCATATCAAGAGGAGCGCAAGAAGCTCTGGGAAGACCGGGGCAAGTTGGCGCTCATCGGCATGGGGATGGATCCAGGCCTCTCCAACATCTTCGCCGCCTACGCCAAGAAGTGGACCTTTGACGACATCTCTGCAGTGCACGTGCGCGACGGCGGCGACCTGCGTATTGAGGGCTACCCGTTTGCGACGGTCTTCAGTCTCTGGACTGTTATCGAGGAGTGCCTGAATCCGCCCATCGTTTGGCGCAACGGCAAGGTCGAAGTGCGCGAGCCGTTCAGTGAGCCTGAGGACTTCGTCTTCCCTGAAGGGGTTGGCCCGGTCATGTGCGTGAACGTCGAGCATGAAGAGATCGTGCAGCTACCACGCAGCATGAAGGCCGACGTGATTACGTTTAAGTACGCGCTTGGCGCCGACTTCATTGAGACGCTGCAGCTGCTGCACCGACTCGGCCTCGACGGCAAGAACCCGATCAACGTGAAGGGCGTCCAGGTTGCACCGCGCGACGTGATCGGTGCCCTCTCGCCCGACCCATCAACGCTCGGCAAGAGCATGGTCGGTCGCGCGATTGTGGGGACACTGGTCAGCGGCACAAAAGATGGTCGTCCACGCGAGACATTCCACTACCAGGTGTGCGATGCCGCAGAGACGATGGGTCGATACAACCTGCAGCCAGTCGCCTGGCAGACGGGCGTCATGCCCGTGATGGCGATGGAGCTGATCGCCGAAGGCGTCTGGGGTGGCGCAGGGGTGAAGTCGCCCGACATGATGGATCCAGATCCATTCCTCGACATCTGTGAGGACTACGACGTAACGGTCAAGCTCGAGCATCGGCTCCCCGGCCGCTCAATCCTGCCAGCGACCGAGCAGCCGCCGGTCGGTGCTAAGTCGGTCACGGTCAAGGGCTCGTCGAGCCCGGCCGACACGGCCTACTCAGCGGCGGCAACCGCAGCGCTCTCCGCACCCGTCTCGTACCCCGAGACCGATGCCGAGCGGCAGGGGCGCGGCGGGCGCTAGAATCCGCCCGTGCCACGAGCCGTCGTAAGACGGGGCGTGCAGATGGGGGGAGGAGACGAAGTGATGACGAGCTCTGTCGTGCTGCGCACGCTACCGACACCTGATTCGTTCCGCGTTCCACCGCGCCTTGAGGGGCTCCGCCGCGTTTCGTACAACCTCTGGTGGTCGTGGCATCCCGAGGCTCGCGCCCTCTTCCGCCGCATTCATCCAGGGCGCTGGATTGCGACGCGCAATCCCGTCGCGATCTGCTCTGGTCCAATTGACTGGGAGCCGCTCCTCGAGGATCCGAAGTTCCTGATGCAGGTTGACGAGGTTGTTGCTGCCTTCGACAACTACATGGCCGGTGGTAGCGATCACTGGTTCCCGCGCACACACGGAGCTGACCTAACCAACCCGATCGCCTACTTCTGCGCCGAGTTTGGCTGGCACGAGAGCCTCACCCTCTACTCCGGTGGCCTCGGCATCTTGGCCGGAGATCATATGAAGGCCGCCTCAGATATGGCCCTCCCGCTTGTTGGCGTTGGGCTCCTCTATCGCCGTGGGTACTTCCGGCAGACCATTGACGCCGATGGGCATCAGGAACATGCCTACCCAGAGATCGATCTCTCGCTGTTGCCGCTTGTCCGCGCCGCCGGTGCCAACGGTGAGCAGCTCGTTGTCTCGATTCCGCTTGGCGACCGGCGTGTCTCGGCGGCCGTGTGGGTTGCGCAGATTGGTCGCGTCCCGGTGCTCCTCCTCGACACCGACATCCCTGCCAACAGTGAGGCCGATCGACCGATCACCCACATCTTGTATGTGCGTGGCCGCGAGATGCGCCTGCACCAAGAGATGGTGCT
>CAIJIA010000026.1 GCA_903820655.1 uncultured Chloroflexota bacterium | reverse complement strand
TGGAGCAGCATGTAGCTGAACTCAGTGAACGAGAGGCCGCTCTCAAGCCGTGTCTTTACGCTCTCCTTGGCAAGCATGTAGCCGACCGTGAGGTGCTTCCCCGTGTCGCGCAGGAAATCGATGAGCCCAAGATCGCCAAGCCAACTGAGGTTATCCAGCAACAACGCTCCGCTTTTCCCCGAGAAATCGACGAGGTTGGCAAGCTGCGCGCCAATCGCAGCGCGATTGTGGTCAAGCGTCGCCCGATCAAGGAGGTTTCGCTCTGCCGATCGTCCGGAAGGGTCGCCGATCATGCCGGTCCCGCCCCCAACGAGGGCAACGGGGCGACCACCGTGTAGCTGCAGTCGTCGCAGCGCAAGGACACCCATGAGGTGCCCAACATGAAGCGAATCGGCGCTCGGATCGAAGCCGATATAGGCGCTGATCGCGGGGTCAGCGACGAGGCGTTGATCGAGGCCCGCGGTTACGTCATGGACGAGACCTCGCTCAGTGAAGTCGCGGAGGAGCTCGGAGGCCAGAGGGTTCACCATGCGCCCTATGCTACCTTCACAGCGATGAACATGGCCTCGGGAAACTCAACCCAGCGGAACGGCCGCCCCCGAAAACGCCTTCTCGGGGGGCTCTTCGCCCTCCTGCCAGTCGCCCTCCTCGGCGCCTGCCTGCTGATCGCCGCGATCGCCTATGGCGGCACCATCGCCATCTACAGCACGGTTGTTGCCGATCTCCCCGACCCGAAGGACCTCGACACCATCGTCCTGAACCAGAACACGACGGTTTACGACCGAACGGGCACGGTCCAGCTTGCCGCATTTGGCTCCGATCGCCGCACCGAAGTGACGTTCGTCAACATCCCGGGCATTGTTCTTGACACCACCACCGCCATCGAGGACAAGACCTACTGGGAGAACTCTGGCTTTGATCCTCTCGGCTTCGTGGCCGCCGCGCTCGACACCTTGGGCGGTTCTGGCCGTGGCGGCTCGACCATCACCCAGCAGCTCGTCCGCAGCGTGTTGCTCCCTGACTCAGCCTTCGCAGGGAGCGTTTACGAACGCAAGGTGAAAGAGATCATCCAGGCCATCCGACTCACCAAAGAGTTCCCCGGACGTGTTGGCAAGGAGAAGGTCATTGCCAAGTACCTCAATAACAACTACTACGGCTCGCGCTCCTACGGCATTCTGACCGCATCGCAGCAGTACTTCGGTAAGACGCTCGACCAGCTCACCCTCGGCGAGGCGGCCCTGCTCGCCGCTATCCCTCAGGCGCCGAGCACGTACGACCTACGCCAAAATGCGGTTGTCGGCGAAGACGGGGTGATCCACGTCCCCCTCGACTCTGCAGTTGCCCAGCGGCGAAGTGTCGTTCTGGACCTCCTAAAGTCTGCCCGAGCAAGCGGTATCCCACAGGAAACTCCCACCATCACCGACGCGGAGATTGAGGCTGCCCGGACCGAAGAGATTATCCTGATCCCCTCCCCGCTAATCGAAATGAGTGCGCCGCACTTTATGAATCGCGTACAAGACTTCCTCGTGGGGATCCTCTGCACCGACACCGAGAGTTGCCAACAGCAACTTGACACTGGCGGATACAAGGTCATCTCTTCGCTTGATTGGGGGATGCAGCAGGCCGCTGAAAAGTGGGTTCTCTCCGTTCGCTCCACGCAGATCAAGGAGTACCAGGCCTATTTGAAGAGCATTGGCATCAAACCCACGGACTGGCTGAAGACCATCCACGGCCTCGAAATCAACAACGCCGCCGTCGCAACGCTTGATGCGCGCACAGGCGACATCCTCGCCTACGCCGGTTCAGCAGACTATTACGGTCAGCCAGACGGCACGGTGTTCCAACCCGAATATGACGTGCTGAGCGGGTATCGGCAGCCTGGTAGCTCGATCAAGCCAATCGTCTATGCCTACGCGCTGGAAGACCGCGCAGTTACACCAGCAACGATCCTGATGGATGTTCCTGTCGACTTCGGCCAGGGCTGGACGCCGGCAAGCTCTGAGGGGAGCGAACATGGTCCCGTCCGCATGCGCCAAGCGCTGCAAGGATCTCTCAACGTCCCTGCCATTAAGACGCTCATTCGCGCCGGCCAAGATCGCGTCTGGCGCCAGATGCGCGATAGCGGATTCAAGTTCCAGAACAACAGCGAAAACGTTGCCGGCGCTTCACTCGCAATCGGCACCCTAGAAGTTCGCTATGTCGACCTACTCTCCGCATACGGAGCTCTCGCAAACGAAGGAACAAAGGTCGATCGCCGCTACATCCTGCGCATTGAGGATCGTAATGGGGCAGTGATTTGGGAGGCTCCCGCTCCGGTTGAGAGCGCCAACCAAGCCTTTGCCAAAGAGACCGCTGCGCTCATGACCGACATCATCGCTGGGAACACCGATCCAGCAGTCAATCGCCCGTGGTCGAAGCGAAAGATCATTGCCAGCAGCGGGAAGCGTCGTCCAGCCGCATTTAAAACTGGAACCACCGACCAGACCAAGGACCTCGCGGCATTCGGGTACCTCGCTGCGCCAACGGATCCAACCGCGCAGCAACTTGTGACCGGCGTCTGGATGGGCAACTCGGACTCGACCCCGGCCACGGTTTACTCGCTCGATTCCGCCGGTGGGCTCTGGCAGTCCTACTTCACGGAGATCTCATCGAAGCTTCCGATCGCGAATTTTGCAAAACCAGAAGGCCTTGAGCAGGTGACGATTGATGCGAACACAGGCGAGCTTCCTGGTGCGTGCACGACGCTCACCACCAGCGAATACTTCTTCCCTGGGACCGCTCCAACAACCTCCTGCAGCACCACACGCCTCCTTGCCATTGATAGCGCCACTGGGCTGCTCTGGGCTGACGGCTGTGCAGGCACACGCATTGAGGCGAGCTACCTCGATCTGAGCACGCTCGAAGCGCAGTGGCCGAAGTGGCAGGCTGCCAACCTTGAGTGGCTAGAGCGTGCTCGCCTAGGTGCCGGGATCGTCGGCGGAGTCCGAGGCGGAATGACGGCCTACTTCTATGCACCCTCCTGGCAGCCGAATGGCGCCACCTGGGGCGGCACGATTGCCCCGACTCTCTCCTGTCTCTCGGCCACGGCAAGCCCTACACCGACTCCGTCGCCAACCCTGCCAGCTCCCTAGAGTCGCCTAGAAGAGGGCGAAGGTCACCCCTTCGCGGCCAGGCTCATTAGCCGAGCGTACTTCGCGCACCTCAGGTAGTTCTCGCAGCTTGCGGCGCACCGCATCTCGCAGTACACCGGTACCAACCCCGTGAATGATCTCCAGCTGATCCCCACCCGCCAGCAGCACGGCACTAATGCGCGCCTCAAGCGCTACCAGCGCATCTTCCACGCGAGCACCACGTAGATCCAGCTTCGCCGCAGCTAAGGAGCCTGTCGGACGCACCGCGGATTGTGGCGTTGACTTTGCTGAGGCGAGAATCTTGCTGATCTCCGTAATTGGCAGTGAGCTGTGCATCCGACCGAGGGAAACCGTCACGCTCGCGCCATCCACTGCAAGCAGCGTGCCACGCGCCCCCGATCGCAGCACTACATCGTTCCCAACGGCCGCTGCTAGTGCCAACGAGGATGGTCCACCACTCGTATCTTCCTCTTCGCTCAGCGACGAGGGTGCGCCCGCTGTTACGGCCTGCTGAAGATCCGTCGCCATCGCGAGGGTCTCCGGTGTGAGACTCCCCGACTCGAGTGCCGCTCGTAGCTGTTCAACACGGAACAAGATTGACGCCGCAGCTTCTCGCGCCTCGGCTGTAGCGTTTTGGCGCGCTTCGGCAGCTCCTCGCTCCGTGGCGCGGCGCAGCTCTACCGCTTGTGCAAGTGAGTCTGCTGCGCGCTCTTGCAGTCCCTCTGCGACCTGACGTGCTTCGCGCGCGGCTCGCTCGGCATCGGCCGCCGCCGCAAGCGCTGCATCTAGCGTTGCCCCTTGATCGCTACGACGCGCCTGTGCCGCATCGAGCAGCGGCTGTGGCAGACCAAGGCGCGCCGCAATCGCGAACGCCTGAGAACCCCCTGGAACACCAACTTCAAGGCGATACGTTGGTGCAAGGGTTGCCAAGTCGAAGGCTACAGAACCGTTCACAACACCTGGTGTGACATGTGCGTACTGCTTGAGCTCCGCATAGTGGCTCGTGGCCAATACGCGGCAACCTCGCAGTCGTAGTTCGTCGATGATTGCTGCGGCAAGTGCAGCCCCCTCCGCTGGATCGGTACCCGCCCCCGCCTCGTCGAGGAGCACGACGTCGCCCGAGATGGCTCCGAGCAGAATGCGCTGAATCGAGGTCAGGTGGCCAGAGAAGGTGCTGAGGCTCTGCGCGATGGATTGATCGTCGCCAATGTCGGCCCACACGTTCCCCGTTGGGGGCACCGCCGATCCAACGCCGCTCGGAATTGGTAGTCCCGCGTGATGCATCGCTGTAAGCAGCCCAACCGCCTTAAGCGCCACTGTCTTACCGCCCGTATTGGGTCCAGTGATCACGAGCACGCGGCGCTCCGAATCAAGGTGCAGGCTCATCGGTACAACCGGGGGCGTGAGGAGCGGATGGCTCGCCTCTCTCAAGAGTAGATCGCCTTCCACCGCATCGTCGGCATAGAGCCAGTTCCGATCACGTGCAACGTCGGCAACTGCGCGAGCCAGATCAAAGAGTGCGAGGCCTTCACCGTTGGAGCGCAGAGTCGCCGCATCTGTGGCAACGAGTCCGGAGAGTGCTCCGAGAATCCGTGCCTCTTCGGTGGCAACCGCAGCCTCGGACTCTCGCACGGCATTACCGAGATCAACCACCTCAAGGGGCTCAATCCACACCGTTTGCCCGGTCGCACTCGCGTCATGGACGATCCCTGGAACACGTGATTTCCACTCTGAACGGACGGGCAGCACGTATCGGCCGTTGCGTACCGTGACGATCGGCTCTTGCAGGTAGGGGCTGTAGTTCTTTGCGTGCGCCAACGTCTCGAGACGGGTACGGAGTCGCTCAAGGCTGGTTCGATGGAGCGCGCGTAGTCCACCAAGAAGCGGTGACGCCGCATCGAGAATCGACCCATCGGGAGCGATCGCACGGTCAATGGAACTGCGCAGTGGACGAAGCGGGGCAAGGGCGGCGCTAAGGGCGCTGAGCGTTGGGCCTGCCCCCACTAGATCGCTTGCGATGCGTTCCACGACACGGAGCGTTTCGCTGATCGCAAAGAGCGCTGCGCCGTCGAGTGTGCCCCCTTTTGCACCCCGCTCTGCCGCTGGCTCTAGGTCACTCGCGCCGCCAATATGCGGGTCTCCCCCATCTCGTCGCAGCTCCGCAATCTCACGCCCGAGGGCTCGCAGGGTTGGCAGGCTGCCACCGCCAGCGGTAGGCCGGAGTTCCGTAGCGAGTGTGCGAGATGGGGCAAAGGCACAGGCTTCGATCAGGATGTCGAGAAGCGCCGACCACTCAAGTCGCGTTAGGGAACGCTCGTCGTACGGCTGCCCCGCTGTGCGCCTCACGGAACGAGCAGCGTGCGCAGGCCTTCTGGAAGGAGTCCGCCGAACAGTTGGCCCGCGATTGGATAGATCAGGCCACGAATCACCTCGGATGATTG
>CAIJIA010000025.1 GCA_903820655.1 uncultured Chloroflexota bacterium | reverse complement strand
GCGCCGATCATGAGCGGCACCACGTAGTTACCGATTGCCGCCAGGAACGGAATGATGACCCAGAAGATCATCACCGAGGCGTGCATCGTGAAGAGTTGGTTGTAGGTCGACTCGGTCAGGAACTGGAGCCCTGGCTGTGCCAGCTCGGCGCGCACGCCGAGGGCAAGCAGGCCGCCGACACCAAGGAAGATGAACGACGAAATCGTGTAGAGGATGCCGATCTTCTTATGGTCGGTTGTGGTCAGCCACTCATAGAGGCTGGTGCGCGGTCGAACTGCTGATCGAGCTGCGGTTGTTGCCATGACTGACTCCTCCCCTACCTAAAAGGCCATGCGACTTGTGAGTCGCATCGCTGCTGGGCCGTCGACAATGTCTAGATCGGCGTACATGCCGTTCTTGTAATGACCTTGAATGTTGCACATCACCACGTAGTGGCCGACGGGCAGATTGACTGTGACGGCCCCTGGAGTGCCTGCCTCGTACTCCGGCTGCTCATCGATTACGTCGAGGAGCGCCTCGTCGATGCGATCGGTTCCCGGGTCAACGTCGCTGAGGAGTTCGGCGGCCGTCTTGTCGGTACGAACAACCAGGAACTCGTGCGGAATGGTGCCGTTGTTGGTGAGGTTGAACGTGATCGAGCCAGGCACGTGCTTCGCGGCGGAGATCTTGATCTCCCACTCCTTCTCAGTACCATCGATTGCGCCCGTTGCTGGTGGGGTTGGCTTTGGCTTGGAATCGGCGAGCCACGCCGTGTACTCCTCAGGGGTCACAACTCGAACCGTAAAGCGCATCGCGTGATGCAGTAGACCGCAGAAGGCGGAGCACTGACCGGTGAATGTGCCGAGCTTGTTCGGTGTGAACTGGAAGACGTTCACGTGACCCGGAACAAGGTCGCGCTGGAAGAGGAACTGCGGAATGTAGAAGCCGTGGTTCACATCTTGTGAGACAAGCGTGACCTGTACGACCTTGCCGAGTGGCACAACGAGCTCTGGATTCTGATCCGGGGTGCCAAAGATCTCAATGCCGTCGTCGGGATAGGCGAACTTCCACTGCCACTGGTAGCCAACAACCTCAACCTTGACCTCGGCCTTCGATGCGTCACGGGCATCAACCACGTTCAGCACGTTCCATGAGGCGATGAAGAGCAAGAAGACGGTGATCATTGGGATGGCGGTCCAGACAAGCTCAAGGACGAGGTTGCCGTGGGTCTGAACTGGCAGCTTTGTATCGGAAGGCTTACGGCGGTAGCGAATGACCGACCAGATAATCAGGCCTTCGACCAAGACGAAGACCACCGCAGCGACCGCGAAGACCAGGTTGTAGAGGTCACGTACCAGCAGGGCCTGCTCCGTGACGGGGTCTCGGAGGCTTACCGCCTGGCAGCCACCGGCAACCAGGGCAACCGCAGCAATAAGGAGTGGCGCTACGTAACGGCGATTCATTCGGTCGCTGCTCCCTCTCGGTAGGTGGGGCATGTGCCCCGATCGGGGGGATCATAGCCGACCTAGCGCACCCAACCCTCCACTGGTGCGGTTTTGCAATTAATCCGCAACGGATCTGAATTCCTAGCCGAAATGTCGGATACTCCCCCAGATACCCGCCACCTAGGCGGCGCAAGGCGAGGAGACCAAACGACATGGCTCGAGCAGTAAAAAGCTCCCCGAAGCGGGCAGCCGGCACATCGAAGGGCAAGAGCACGCTCGCCAAGGCCGGCCTCGCCCCAGGGCGCACCGCCTCGATCGTCTTGGGCCTCGCCGCTGCCATTGGCATCGGCATCGCCATCTGGTCCCAGATCCCAACCCAGGGAGTCATTGCCGCCAAGGAGAGCGAGTGGAAGATCGTGATCTCCGCCAATGTTCACACTGCTGGCGAGGTCACCTTCCATCTGGACAACCGCGGCACCGTGCCGCACGAGTTCCTCGTTGTCGCCACCGACAAGAGCGGCACGATGCTCCTTGATAGCGTCGACGCCACAACGAACCGTATCGACGAAGAGACCCTCGACGTCGTTGATGAGCAGCCAGAGTACGAACCTGGCACCACCGCAACGTTGACCGTCACCCTGCCGAGGGGCCACTACGTCGTGATGTGCAATATCGAAGGTCACTACAAGAACGGCATGTTCGCCGATCTCATCATCTCCGACTCCCCCGACGGAAGTGTGGTTGAGCGCACCCCAGTGCCTGAACCCGTTGCCGACATTGGGCCGGTTGCTGGCACCGAGAAGGAGTGGGCGATCGAAATCTCTTCCAGCCTGCATGAGGCTGGCACGACCACCTTCAATTTGCAGAACCTCGGCACCATTGCCCACGAGTTCCTTGTGGTGCGCAGTGACAAGAGCGCCACAGAGCTGCTCGCCAGCGTTGATGCTGGAACAAACCGCATCGACGAAGAGCAGTTGAACGTTATTGACGAGCAGCCTGAATATGATCCAGGCGTACCAGGCATGGTCACCGTGAACCTTGAAGCTGGCCACTACGTGGTGATGTGCAACATCGCCGGTCATTACAAGGCGGGCATGTATGCCGACCTTGAGGTCGTTGCAGCAAAGCCTGCGACCGGTGCTGTCAAGGGCGAGGAGAAGGAGTGGGCCATCTCGCTTGACTCCTACTCTCACACTGCGGGCTCCATCACCTTTGACTTGACGAATGCAGGCACGATCGCCCACGAGTTCCTCGTGGTGCGCAGCGACCTTACTTCGACGGCCCTGTTGGCGAACGTTGACGCCACGACAAAGCGCATTGACGAGGCCCTGCTCGACGTGATCGACGAGCAGCCTGAATATGAGCCGGGTATTCCAGGAACGGTCACCGTTACCTTGACCCCTGGTCACTACGTAGTGATGTGCAATATCGAGGGCCATTACAAAGCCGGCATGTACGCCGACTTTGACGTTCTCGCCCCCTAAGGGGGGCCGCTCTCGGGCGAATCGCTACGCGCTGTGCTCTGGCTGTACCTGCACGCGCGCAATTCCTGAAACTAAGAGCGGGAGCGGACCGACCAGCACGCCGAGTGCGGAGATGACCAGGGTGGCGCGAAGCCCAAAGTTCTCGGCGATCAGCGATCCCACGACGGCGCCGAGTGGCAGGCCGAGCAGCATGAGTGTCTTCATGGAGGCGTTCATGCGGCCGAGCAGGCGCGACGGGGTGATGAGCTGTCG
>CAIJIA010000024.1 GCA_903820655.1 uncultured Chloroflexota bacterium | reverse complement strand
CTCTTTGAGCGCAAGGTGAAGGTGCTCTTGCCGAAGGTGGGGAAGCGACTCGGCGCTAAGTTGCAGGCGGTGCTCACCGCAGCGCGCTCTGGCGACGTTGAGTTCCTCGATGGTGGCGCCGTCCGCATTGTGGGCCTTGACTTTGCGCCAGACGAGATCGAGATCCAGGCAATCCCACGCGAGGGCGGCTTCGTTGCGGAAGGGGATGGACTCGTTGTTGAGCTTGAGACGGCCCTGACGCCAGAACTTGTTGCAGAGGGTGATGTCCGCGAACTCTCCCGGGCGGTGCAGGATCTGCGCAAGCGTGCCGGATTGCAGATTGGCGATCCGATCAGCCTGTATCTGCCGGAATCAGCGAGATCGCTCTCTCCATACACGGAACAGCTCACGCAGAGCGTCGGCGCGCGCTCCATTGAGTTTGGTGCCGCGGCCGGTGAGGTGACGGATCAGGTTGAGCTCTCCTTCGGCGAAACGGCCTTCTCGTTCCGTCGGTCTGCCGGATGAGGCGGGCCACACTCGCCATCATTGCGCTCGCACTCATTGCGGCCGATCGAGGATCAAAGATGCTGGTAGACGGCGCGGATCTTGGGATGCCCCAGCAGTTGATCGGCTCGTTCGTGCAGATTATCCGTGGCGAGAATCGCGGGGGCCTCTTCGGGATTGTGCAGGGAAGCGCTCCACTCTTTGCTGCCCTCAGTATCGGCGTCATCCTTGCGCTGGTGATCTTCCACGAGCGTGAGCGACTGCCTCAGGTCACACCCGTGACGGTTGGGGTTGGGCTGCTGATTGGTGGTGCGATCGGCAACCTAATTGACCGTTTGGCATTCGGTTATGTGCTTGATTTCATTGATGTTGGCGTGGGGAGCCTGCGATTTTGGACCTTCAACATCGCCGATGCAGGGATCAGCTTCGGCATTGTGATCTTGCTCGTCGATACCTTGTGGCGGTCCCGTAGTACGGTTCGCACATGAGTGAGGCACGCGAACTCGATCTGCCGATCCCGCCAGAGGCGGCGCGGCAGCGTGCAGACCGATTTGTGGCAGATCGGAGCGGACTCTCTCGCTCGTTTGTCCAGCGACTGATCTCCGAGGGGCATCTCACCATGGGTGGCCTTATCGTGCGAGCCAGTTCGACGCTCGTTGCGGGGCAGACGCTCCACCTCGTCATTCCGCCCGTGAGCGAGACGACACTCCTCGCCGAAGATATCCCACTCACCGTGGTGTATGAAGACGAGGACATCGTGGTGGTGAATAAACCTGCCGGCCTCGTCGTGCACCCAGCTCCCGGCCATGCAACGGGAACGCTCGTGAATGCGCTCCTGCACCATGTGGAAGAGTTGCCAGGGATCGCCGGCGTTGCTCGTCCTGGGCTTGTGCATCGGCTCGACAAAGACACCAGCGGGCTGCTGATCGTTGCGAAGGGTGACGTGGCGCAGTTGAGCCTGATGGCGCAGCTGAAGGCGCGACGGATCAAGAAGACCTACCTCGCTTTGGTGCAAGGTTCGGTCGCTGCTGAACTGGGACGTATCGAGGCGCCGATTGGGCGAGATCCGAATGAGCGGAAGCGGATGGCGGTGGTTGCTGGTGGTCGCGAGGCAACTACGGGATACCGTGTGCGCGAGCGATTCCCCGGGTGGACCCTGCTTGAAGTGGACCTCATCACCGGTCGCACCCATCAGATTCGCGTGCACCTGACCGAGATTGGCCACCCCATCGCGGGAGACCCAACGTATGGGAACGGCACCAGCCGACGCGGTCCCGATGCAACAACCCGCCTCTTCCTCCACGCCTGGAAGATCGTCTTTGCTCATCCGCGCGATGGGCGTTTGATGCGCCTTGAGGCCGAGCTCCCTGCCGACCTGCAGGCGCCCCTTGATGCGCTACGGTTGCACTCCAGCAGAGGGGAGGGGTGATGGAGCCACAGCGTCGAGCCGGGGCACCAGGCGCTCAGGTGATCGTGATCTCGGGGCCGAGCGGCGTGGGCAAAGACACCATCATCAACGAGCTGCGCCGCCGTCCAGTGGGCCAAACCTTCCACTACGTCGTCACCTGCACCACCCGACCACCCCGTACTGGCGAGATGGACGGCGTCCACTATCACTTCCAGAGTCGCGAATCGTTTGATTCCCTGAACGCCGCTGGCGAACTCCTTGAGGCGGCCACCGTGCACGATCGCTCGTACGGAACCCCACGCGATGAGGTGCGCGGCGCACTCGCCCGTGGGCAAGATGCGCTCTGCAAGATTGATGTGCAGGGTGCGCGGAGCCTGCGCAAGGTGATCCCTGAAGCTATCCTGATCTTTGTGGCGCCCCCATCTCCAGAGGCGCTCGCTGAGCGGCTCGCAGGTCGCGGCACAGAGACCGCCGATGAGCTGGTGACGCGGGCGCGGAATGCGATTACGGAGATGGAACGCGCGCAGGAGTATGACTACCTGGTGTTGAACGAGACAGGCTATCCCGAGGAGGCCGCAGCTCAGGTCGAGAAGATTGTCCTCGCTGAGCGTGCGAAGCACCCGGAGCGTCGGATTTCGGTGTGACCGGGGGCGCTGAGCCTCACGCGCTGACAACACCCACGACGCTTCGCGTTGCCGTCGATGTTCCAGGCGCCCCAGGCGAGCGGCTGTACGACTATCTAGGGTTGGAGGGCACCCACGCGACAGTCGGCGATGGCGTCATCGTCCCTTTTGGGGGTCGGCGTGCGATTGGCGTTGTCGTCGCACTCAATCCAAACGACCTACCTCCTGCAGGAATCAAACTCAAGTCGATTGAGGGTCGCCTCGGCGCTTCACCGCTGGTCACCCCCCTCCTCATGGCGCTGGCAGAGTCGATTGCGGCACGTTGGGCCGCTCCAATCGCGACGACGGTTCGATCACTTCTCCCCGCAGGCATGCTCGACGCCGTTGTCTTGGAGGCACGCAGAGTGGGGGAGGTGAGTGACGACTCTGCCCGCATCGGGCTCGGTGAGGAGTGGGTTGCTGTCGAACGCCTCACCGGTGCGCGCGGCAAAACACGAGCGGCAACACTGAAAATCCTGCGCCAACTGGAGGTATCTGGAGAGGCGGAGCGACGCTGGTCACTGGTACGTCGCGGCGCGCACAGCCTCGACACCACCTTCGCCTCGTTGATCACCGATGCTGCCCCTGCGATTCTGGAGGCGATGCGACTCGGAAGCCGACAGGTTGCGGCAGTGGAGCAGCTGACCGCGGCGGCACGCAGCGATGATCCGTGGGTGGCCGCAAGTGCACTCCCCGGCGGCCTCCCAACGGTGCGACGCCTCGCGGATGCTGGTGCTGTGCACCTTGAGGTTCGTCGTGTCCAGCGGCGCCATAGCGATCGTCGGAGTGCGGCCACAGATGTGGCGGGGACCGAGATCAGCCTAACAAGCGTGCAGCGTGAGATCGCCGATGCAGCGTGCGATCCTCAGGTGGCGGGGGTGACGATTCTTGTTGATGGTCCGCCAGGCTCTGGCAAGAGTCGTGCTGCAGCGGAGGCGGCAGTGCGAACGATCGCGGCGGGGCGATCGGTCCTCTGGTTGGTGCCAGAGGCGGCTCAGGTTGCGATTGCTGCAGACATGCTCGCCGCAGCTGGCGGGGTACCTGAACCGATCCACTCAGGCCTGAGCGCCGGGGAACGACTCGACGCACACGACCGTCTCCTTGAGCCGGGACCGCATCTCGTTGTCGGC
The DNA here is from genome assembly GCA_903820655.1 of uncultured Chloroflexota bacterium. Taxonomy (GTDB): domain Bacteria; phylum Chloroflexota; class Limnocylindria; order Limnocylindrales; family Limnocylindraceae; genus Limnocylindrus. The sequence continues at coordinate 4,347 of CAIJIA010000024.1, read as the reverse complement.
ACCCGCGTCGCGCTTGGGGCGCTGCGTGAAGAGGTTGGCCTCATCGTCGTCGATGAAGAGCATGAGGGTGCCTATAAGTCCGATCGAACACCGCGACTGCATGCGCGCGACGCGGCGCGTGAACTGGCGCGCTTGGCCGGAGCAGCAACGCTTCTGTTGAGCGCCACCCCTGCGATTGAATCGCTGGCACGTGCCCAAATTGAGGACTGGCGCCGATTTACCTTGGAACGCCGCACTACCGCACCGCTCGTTGAGGTGATCGACCTGCGGCAAGAGCTTGCCGATGGGTGGCGCGGCATGATGAGCCGCTCGCTGCTGGAGCGACTCACAGGCCTGGATTGGGCTGGCGGATCACAGGCACTCCTGATCATTAACCGCCGCGGATTAGCCTCGGCGCTTCTCTGCCGCGACTGCGGTGCCGCGCAATCGTGCCCCTCATGCGAGCGACCACTGGTGCTCCATAGCGCCGGATCTCTGCTGCGCTGTCACGGCTGCGGTATCGCGGCGGAGCCGCTCACTCGCTGCCCTTCGTGCGGTGGGGCCCGCATTCGGGCGTTGGGTGGTGGTACCGAACGCCTCGAGGCGGAGGTGCGCGCGGCGCTCCCCGACGTAATCGTTGATCGCCTCGACGCAGATGCCGCATCAGCGATCGGCTCTGGTGACCGTATTCTTGATGCATTCCGCAGTGGTCGAACGCAAATCCTCGTCGGCACCGCCCTTGCAGCGAAGGCGCTCGATTTGCCATCCCTGGCACTCGTTGGCATCGTCTCGGCCGACACGGGCCTGCTCCTTCCTGACGAACGGGCGGCCGAGCGCGCAGTGGCACTCGTCGTGCAGGCGGTGGGGCGACTCGGGCGCGGCACAGAGGCCGGTGTCGCGGTCATCCAAAGTTATCGCCCCGAGGACCCTGCCATCACGGCGGCGGTAGAGATCGCACGTGGCGGGGGCGTTGATGCCTGGCGTGCCCGCGAGATCGGCCTGCGGAAGGCGGCCGGCGGCGCGCCATTCTTGCGCACGATCAAGGTCAGTGCTGCGGCGGCAACCGCGGCAGCGGCACGCCGCAGCATCGAGGGGTTGGCAGCCACCCTCCGCGCCGCAGCCACAGCGGCAGGCGACGATCAGGCGCGCATCCTTGGGCCGATCCCCGCCTGGGTGCCGCGGCGGGCTGGGCGCTGGCGGGAGAACCTGATCCTTCGTGCCGTGAATCTGGCGCCGTATCTACCGCTCATTCGCGGCCGCGACCTCACGGTAGATGTGGACCCAGAGACGCTCCTGTAGCGCTTGCTAGAATCTCGCCATGAGTGTTCGTCCGATCCTGCTCCTCGGTGACCCGCGGCTGCGCCTCCCAGGTGCGCCCGTTGAGAGTTTCGGCAAGTTGCTCCACTCCTTGTTGGATGATCTCGCCCACACGATGCGCGCCGCGCCAGGTGTTGGGCTCGCCGCGCCGCAACTGGGCGAACCCCTGAACGTTGCCGTTGTCGAGGCGAAGGGGAAGACCTACGAGCTGGTAAACCCACGCATCGTCCGCGACACTGGCGACCAAACCGACCTCGAAGGCTGCCTCTCAATCCCTGGATACGTCGCCGAGATCACGCGCAAGGAGCGCGTCTGGGTTGAGGCGCAGGACCGTACCGGTCGCCCGTACAAGTTCAGCGAGCATGGCTTCTTGGCGCGCGCCGTACAGCATGAACTGGATCATCTCGCGGGCACCCTCTACATCGACTACCTCGACTCTATGGATCAGCTGATCGCCGTCGATGATGGCGACGACGAGGAGCCAGATGATTCACCTGAGGCTGCAGTGGTTGCACGGCAGCGTAAGGCGCTGCGAGGGCATAGTCACAAGTAGTCGCCTGATCCTGTTTGGCAGTGGTGGGTTCGCGGTCCCGTCGTTCCGCGCCATCGCTGGAGACCCTCGATTCAGCATCCTCGCCGTCGTGACCGCCCCTCCCCGTGCCGCGGGTCGGAGTGGTGCCCTCTTACCAACTCCTGTCGATTCCTGGGCCACCGCTGCGGGACTGCGCGTAGATCACGTCGCCAAAGTTCGTGACGCAGCCGAGATCGCACGCATTCAAGCAATCGGCGCAGAGGGGGCGCTCCTCGCAGACTTTGGGCAGATCATCCCTGGTGCACTCTTGGGTCACTACCCGCGTGGCATCGTCAACTTGCATCCGTCACTGCTGCCGCGCCATCGCGGCGCAAGCCCGATCCCGGCAACGATCCTTGCTGGTGAACGAGAGACGGGTGTCACGACGATCGTGATGGATCAAGGGGTGGATACGGGACCAATCATCGCCGTGCAGCACCTGCGACCGCGTCCAGAGGTGACCGCCGCAGAGCTTGAGGTAGAGCTTGCCGAACTTGCCGCCGTTGGGATCTCCGACACCCTTGCCACATGGCTGCGGGGGAGTGAGGCGGCGGCCCCTCAGGGTGTCGATGGTGCGACGCAGACTACTCGCCTTACTCGTGCGGATGGCCGGGTAAGCGCACGCACCTCCGCTGAAGTCGCGCTCCGAATGTGGCGCGCGTATCAGCCGTGGCCAGGCGTTTGGGTCGAAATCCCTGGCGTGGTCGATCGGCTGATCCTGTCGAGCATCAGCGCGGTTGAGGGGGACGCCTCACTCACCGCAGGGGCCCTCGAACTGCGCGACGACGCGCTGCTTCTCGGCCTCACCCGGGGAACAGTTCGCCTCGACCGCGTGACCCCCGCTGGCGGCAAGAGCATGACGGGAGGGGAGTTCGCGCGAGGGCGCCAAGGAGAACTCGCCGCGCATGGGAGAATCGCAGAATGAAGACCACCGAAACACCAGGAGGCTCCCAGCGGCCGCTCAGCCTTTCTGACCTCAACGTGAACCAACTCGCCGCACGGGTCAGCGACATCGGTGCGGAGTCGTATCGAGTTACGCAAATTCTCGATGGGGCATGGCGATCGGTTGCCACCTCCTGGAGCGGGGTCACCACACTCGGCAAGCCGCTCCAAGAGCGCCTCGCCAACGAGATTCGTTTCAGCGCCTTTGACGAGGTGGAACGACAGGAGGCGGAAGACGGTGCCACCACGAAACTGTTGCTGACCCTCTCCGATGGAGCCAAGGTCGAGGCGGTGCTCATGCGCTCGCCTGCAGATCCACGTCGTGGCTCTGGGCCACGGGCTACCGTCTGTGTCTCTAGCCAGGCGGGCTGCGCGGTTGGCTGCCCGTTCTGTGCCACCGGAGAGCTGGGCTTCACCCGCAATCTCAGCGCAGGCGAGATCCAAGATCAGGTGCGCATCGCACGGCAGATCCTCCGCACCGAAGAGCGTGAGCTGACCAACGTGGTGTACATGGGGATGGGGGAGCCGCTGCAGAACATCGATGCCGTCTTTGCATCTATTGACGGACTAACGGATCCAGCGCGCGGCGGAATTGGCCAGCGCCGTATTACCGTCTCCACGAGCGGCGTCGTTCCTGGGATTGAGCGACTCGCCAAGCAGCGCCCCCAGATCACCCTTGCCGTCTCTCTGCATGCGGCGCGAAATCCGCTCCGTGACCTTCTTGTGCCCCTCAATCGCAAGTGGCCGGTGGAGGCGGTGATCTCGGCCGCAGACTCGCATTCGCGTGCGACTGGGCGTCGCACCACCTACGAGGTGACGATGATCGACGGCATCAATGACCGAGCGGAGGATTCAGCGGCACTCGCCTCACTGCTGCGGGGGAGCGGCGCGCATGTGAACTTGATCCCGATGAATGCCGTGGCGCACACCCCATGGCAAGAGTCGAAGCCTGAGCGCATCGAGCAGATCGCCAATCAGCTTCGGGCCGCGGGGCTCACGGTCACCGTGCGTCGCAATCGCGGCCGCGAGGCGGGCGCCGCATGTGGGCAGCTCGCCGCCGAAAAGGCCGGCGCTCCAACACCTATTGCCGTCGCACGTCGACGCGAGTTGCTGGTAGCGGCAAGCGCCGCAGCCCTTCAGGGGCAGCGCACCGCACAGCCGATCGCTCCGTCAGGGCCACTTGGTGGTGAGGCATGAGCAGCGCACGCATCGAAATTGCCGCGAGCATCTTGAACGCCGATCTCGGCGCGCTGCGCGAGGCGGTGCAGGCGGCCGAAGCGGCTGGCGTCGATCGCATTCATCTCGACATCATGGATGGCCACTTCGTGCCAAACCTGACGTTTGGCCTCGCAACGGTGGAGTCGCTGCGATCGGCGACAAAGCTTCCGTTCGATGCACACCTGATGATCCTCACGCCAGGACTCTGGGCGACTCGCTACGTGGATGCGGGCTGCGAATCGGTCGCGATCCACGTCGAGGCGCCAGACCAGCACCGCGCGACGCTCGACGCGATTCGTGACAGCGGCGGTCGCGCGGGG
>CAIJIA010000023.1 GCA_903820655.1 uncultured Chloroflexota bacterium | reverse complement strand
TTCAATCACGCGAGTCGCGGCTTCTGGCCGTTTCACCATGTGCTCGAGAACGGCGCCCAGTCGCCCTACGTTGACTGGTTCTATACCGATGAGGCGTTCTTGCGCGGTGATCGTCCACTGATCGCCTATCCCGAGGCGGTCGATTGGCACGTGAAGCAGAGTGGTGGCGCAGGCGGCGGCATCGCGAGCAGCCTAGAGACGACGATCGGCTATAAGGCGTGGTGGCAGCTCCCTGCGCTCCCAAAGATCAACGTTGGCAACGCTGAGGCGCGCGAGCATCTGCTGCAGGCGGCCGAGTTCTGGATTCGTTTCGGTGCCGACGGCTGGCGACTCGACGTGCCAGAAGAGATTGACGATGAGAGCTTCTGGCAGGAGTTCCGCGCACGTGTTCGCGCGATCAACCCGGAGGCGTACACCGTGGGCGAGATCTGGAAGCGTGCGGATGCGTGGCTCACTGGGGATCGTTTCGATGCAGTGATGAACTACCCGCTCACCGAAGCGATCCTCGGGTATGCGGGAAGTGGGCGACTGGCGCGGGATCTGGGCGACCATAACGACACGTATAAGCGACCGGAGTTAGACGCGGCACAGTTTGCCGAGAAGCTCACCGAGATCATGGGCTGGTATCACCCGGCAACCACTGCGGTGCAGCTGAACCTGCTCGGCTCACACGACACGCCGCGGCTGCGCAGCATCGTGGGTGGAAGCGCAGCGGCCGCGCAGCTCGCAACGCTCGTGCAGCTCTCCCTCCCTGGCGCACCATGTATCTACTACGGCGATGAGTTGGGCGCCCTCGGGGCGAACGACCCAGCAAATCGCGGCCCGTTCCCTGCCAACCTCGCTGCGGTGAGCGCTGAGGCGGCATCATTCCGTGCCTTTGTTCGTGGTGCCGTGGCGGCGCGACATGAGCATGTCGTGCTCCGCTCCGGTGCCCTTCGCGTGGTGCACGCCGAGGGGCCAGTGCTGGTGCTCGAGCGCAGCGCCGATCCGGTTGGCTTTGAAGGGGCACCACTAGACCTTGAGACGGGGGCGGCTCGACGACTGATTGTGGCCGCCAACACGGGCGAGAGCCCTGCGCGCGTGCAGCTGCGCCTCGATGGGGTGAGCAGTGTTGCGCGGCTTGATTGGGAGGGGGTCACCGGCACGGCAACGCTGCTCGCTGACGGCACGCTGGCGATTGATCTGCCGCCCGTCAGCGGGGCGATCTTTCAGCTCAGCTGAAGCAGGGGTCGCGCGGTGGGGTGGTACCCCCGACGGGATTCGAACCCGTGATCTCCACCTTGAAAGGGTGGCGTCCTAGGCCTCTAGACGACAGGGGCGCGCGGATCGCAGCGTAGCACCGCTCCTGGGGCGCCGCCCCTAGGAGGCGAGCTTGCCGAGGATGTCTGAGGCGCCGAGGGCGATTCCTGCCGCGATAGCAAACCCACCAGCCAGGAGGGCGGCGAGCATCGCTCGGCCGTCGCGGGCGCCACGAATCGCGCGAATCATGCTGATCGTGAGCATGAGTGAGGCGAAGGCGCAGGAGAGGCCAACCACGAAGGTGCCCACCGAAAGTTCGCCAATCTGGTCGGAGTTGCGGATCGTGGCGACCCAGGCGAGGTAGAGCACCGAGACGCCAACCGCCACCACAACGGCAACGAAAGTGCCGAGCGAGACAACGCCACGCAGGCGGCTACGCAATCGGGCTGGTGCGCTCATCGAAGCAGGCTCTTCATAGGCTTAGGGTACGACCTCCCAGATGATCGCGGTGCGCGCTGGCACGTCGACCCCGGTGATGGGGTCGCCGCCCGTTGCAGTGCCGCTCGACCGAGCGACTTCGCGGAGGTGGATTCCAGCTCCGAGGTTGAAGGTGAGGCGCTCGTTGCCGCCACCCGCGTTCACCGCTACCAGGAGGTCACCGACCGTCCAGGAGCCAGGCGTGCTGAGCTGAGCGATCTCGCCAACGACCCCGCTGGCGCGGCGAGAGAAGAGCAGGGTGCGACTGGATGCACCACTCGCCCCAACGGCGAGCCAGTCGACGCAGGCGCCACGGACGTGTGGATGGGCGGCGCGGATGGCCGCCAGCGTCTGGTACCAGGAGAGCATCGTAAGGTCGGCCGCTCGCGCGGCTGGGAGTGGCGTTGGGCGTCGCCCGCCAGAGCCACTGCCGTCGAGGCGGGCAGTACGCGGGTCGGTTGGCAAGATTGGGAAGGTGCGACGGTCGTCTGGATCTGTTGCGCCGCTCACGCCAATCTCATCACCGTAGTAGATGGTTGGTGATCCAGGGAGCAGGTACTGCATCGTTGCGGCGAGCAGCTGACGTGCCTTTCCGACCGTGAGGTTCTCCGCGATCTCTTTGCCATCGCGTCCATTACCAGGGGTGAACTCCCAGAGCGATCGTGATGTGTCATGGGAGTCGAGGAGTGTGAGGTTCGCAAGCGTCACAGCAGTCGGGTAATCCTCAGCGATCCCCATCAACTTGCGGATAAAGAGCACCGCGCTGCGATTGGTGCTGTCTGTTGCTCCAGCATCAGGTTTTCCGCCGAGATAGGCGAGCACGGCATCACGGAAGCGATAGTTCATCGTGGCGTCGGCAGCGTCACCACGCAGCAGGCGGAGCGCGTCGCGACGATTCCAGAGTTCACCAATGATCGGTGCGTCTGGCGACGCCGCCTTCAGCGCGATGCGGAACTCTTGCCAGAATCCTTCCGGGAAGCTGCCATCGGGCATCACGTCGAGGCGCCAGCCGGCAACCCCCTGCTGCAGCCACCAGCGCGCCACACCAGCGTCGCCCGCCGGCGAGGTGAGGAGCGTCGCCGCCGGTGCACCTGAAGCGTCGCCAAGGATCAGCGCGCGTACGGCGTCGTTGTTCTTGTTGAGCACGGGGAGCGTGTCGTAGTTTGCCCACCCCACATAGCCCGCCGTGTTCGGGCCCGATGCGCCGGCACATGGCCCCTTCGCTCCAGCCGCCTTTGTCCAAATGAACCAGTCCCGATACGGCGAATCGATCGACTCGCAGGCACCGACCGTTGGCCATCGCCCGTAGCGATCAAAGATCGGCGAGTCGGAGCTGACATGGTTGAAGACCCCGTCAAGGATCACAGAGATGTTGAGTTTTTGCGCGGCGGTTAGCAGCCTCTGCAGCGCCGCGTTGCCACCAAGTCGTGGGTCAACTTGCAGATAGTCGTTTCCGTCATAACGGTGGTTGGAGTTCGCATCAAAGACTGGGTTGAGATAGATCGTATTCACACCAATAGAAACGAGATGCGGAAGGCGGAGGCGAATCCCGTCGAGGTCGCCGCCGTAAAAATCCTCTCCCTTTGGTGGTGTTGCTGGAATCGTATTCCACGGGATGATCGACGCGACGCCTTTGTAGCGCGGCTGCGCGCCGCCATCATTGAGCGGATTCGCGTTGGCGAATCGGTCGGGGAAGATCTGATACACAACCGAGCCGCTCAGGATCGGGCTGGCGGTGAACCCCTTCGGCGAGACAACAATCGCCCAGTCACCACCAACATTTGCTGGAGAGATACTGCCGAGGCCCTGGTCGTTGATGTTGTCGTCAGCAAGCTTCACCGCGGCGGAGCCGTCCGCGATTTCGAAGTGATAGCCGATCGCCGTCGGCTCACTCCCGACGTCGATGCTGGCGCGCCAGACATCACAGAGAGCATCGGTGAGCTCATTCGCAGGATCGAGGACGGGATCGGGAGCAAGGAGGGCGGTGAGCTCGCCGCTCGCGCCGCGGTCTGAGTCACTAACCTCGGTGCACGGAACGCCTCGTGCGACACGGGTGGCGGGGCTCTTCGTTGAGGAGCCGCCGAATGGCGTGGCTACTGCAAGGTCCACGGTGACGGCGTCGTCACTCCCGGTGCGCACCTGCAGCACGACAGTGGCGCCGACTTCGACCGCGCCCCCCTCAAGGCGATAGGCGGGGTCACGAGAGTCATGACGGATCAAGAGTTCCTGCAGCTGCCCGTCGCCAGATACCGCTGCGGCAGGGTCGGTTGGGTCGCCCGCTGGCCCGCACCCGGCGGCAAGGAGTGCGACGACGAGGGTGATCGGAAGGGCGCGGCGCCAAGGCGCGGCGGGCTCGGGTACGATCAGAGGCACTATGGAAGTGAACGGCATCCGCATCCCCACAATCATCGCTGAGAACAGTGCCGCGCGCTGCGACGGTTGCTCTGCACAGATTGAGGGCACCCCGTTCCGCATCAGCGTGCTCGACACCACCGCAACCGAGGTTGCCCCCTCGTTCGGCGAGCCCTCACCCATCA
>CAIJIA010000022.1 GCA_903820655.1 uncultured Chloroflexota bacterium | reverse complement strand
GGGGCGGTCGCAGCAATGAGTGTGTCGATCCAGCGCTCGATACCAGCGTGCGATTCACGGAACGTCACCGGGAGCGCTGAAGGGACCGGATCGATGCCGACACAGAGCAGCGAGCCGACGCGTGCCGAAGATGCGCCAAGTAGGTCGAGATATCGGCTCATGGTGCTGGGCTCTCTGTTGCGGGCGTGGTATTCAAGCTCCCCCACGCCGGTCGAACATTTGGATCAACGGGGTCACGGAGGGGGCTCAGGATCACTGGCGGATTCGGAATCCCCGATGGCGCAACGCTGAATGAGGCGAGATTGAGACTCGCCTGGCTCCCGTTCGCAGAGAGGTAGGCAAGTTGCGAGCCGTTCGGTGACCAGGCTGGGGCCCACGACTTGCCCGTACGCGTGATCTCAAGCACAACCTCACCAGTTGCTGCGTTCAAAATGACCACATCGGTGCCGCGAGCAGAAATCCGCGTTGCGGCGATCCATTGGCCGTCGGGGCTGATCGCAGGCTGCACGAGCCCCTTCTCGCCAATTCGTGTCGTGCTCTTCTTGGCAATGTTGTAGCGAATGATCCGCGATGACGAGGACCCCTCAGAGAGACCATTCTGCACGTAGTAGAGGGCGGTACCATCGGGGCTCCACACAGGGTCCTGGTGGCCGAACGGCGCAATGTGCGGGAGCGACGGCGTCGAGATTGCTGACCCGTCGCTGCTCAAGATGCGAACCACCACATCGGTACCAATGTCACTGCCACGATAATCCGTAGCGACGGCGATGCGGCCATCGCTGGCAAGGGCCGGACCGTACATGAAGCCAGACCAGTTCAGCGCAGGTCGTGATCCAAGGATCAGGCCATCAAAGATCACCTCTTCGCTGCCGCCATACGCCGAGAGGCGCAGTAGCGTTGGAACGTTCATCTCGTATTTCTGCACACTCCCGTTTCCGAGAAAGCGACCACCGGTCTCTGTGCGGTGCCGGATGGCATACAGCCACACGCCGTCGGTGCTCCAGGCAAGGTCAGAATCGGTGGTTGCAGTGGTGAGCTGGCGCAGTGCAGCGCCACTCACGCTCCAGATCGACCCGCCACGTCCGAAGGCAATCGTTCCATCAACGGTGACCCCCTCCGTCACCTCAGGTCCACTGTTGGGGTTATCTGAGGGGGCTGGGGTACTCAGCGATAGGCCAACGAGGCTCCCCGCTGTGAGCAGCACGAGCAGGAGAGCAGCGATGATTGGAGCCAGGCTGAACGATCGTCGCTGGGCACCATCCCTGTTCATCAGGTCGCGATTCGTCGGAGGCCTCGCTCCATGGAACGGTTGCGGTGCAGCGCGGCGCGTACGCTGCAGTGGTCGAAGCGATCGTTTCTCGCTCATACGCTCTCCCCCAGCACAGCCGGTCGCAGATCAACAACGTGGACCTCAATCCGTGCCGATCCACGATAGGTCCGTTGGGCCGTTCGCACGACAAGATCAATGGAGCTCCCCGCCAGCTGATCAGCATCTGGCCGACCGAAGGCCATCGCCTCGACTGCAAGGCCGTCCAGCGAGAGCGTCAGCCGTGCATGACGGCCATCCCCCACCAGGCGCACCGCGGTGAGTGGGATGCAACGCAGCAGGAAGGTGGGCTCAGGGTTCCCCATCCCTGTCGGCGCGAGGTGATCTGCGAGCGCGGCAAGGTCGATTGGGGTGCGACTGCCGATGGGCGCCGCGAGGTCAACAGTCAGCTCTGGTGTGCGCGCCTGGGCCTGCCCCGCACAGGTGGCGCTGAGCCGAGGGAGCAGACTCCCCCATACCTCGGCCACAAACGAGCAGCCGCCCGCACCGTCATGCCCACCGTGGCGAATCAGAGCGTCACTCGCCTCTTGCAGTGCAGCGGCAACAGCGAAGCCCTTCGGCGCGCGAACCGAGGCGCGCAGCGGTGCCCCGCTGCCATCATCGTGCGCCACAAGTGCCGGTCGCCCCGTCTCCTCACTCAGTCGCCCAGCGATTAACCCGATGAGCCCAACCGACCACGGGCCGCGCACCGCGACGAGGCCATCTCCGAGAAAGGCACGAGCATCATCACGTGTCGACCCGACCGCGAGTCCAAGGAGTGCTCGCGCCTCGTCAATCGCCACCTTCGTTAACTCTTTGCGTTCGAGGTTGATCCCTTCGAGGAGCGTTGCTAGCTCGGCAGCCTCGGCGGGATCATCGGTCGTGAGCAGCGCCAGTGCTGGAGCGGCGTCACCGATGCGCCCAGCGGCGTTGATGCGTGGCGAAATCGTGAAGCCAGAGACCTCTGCGCGATACGGTGGCTCTGCGCCAGCTGCACGAAGGAGCGCTGCGATCCCGACAGGCATCGTGCCCGCCCCATTCATCACCTTCAGCGCCGATCGCACGATGACGCGGAACTCATTCGCCACGGGGACCATGTCGGCAATTCCCCCAACCATGGCGAGTACAGAGAGCTCTGCCAAGAGCTCGCGTCGTTGTGGATGATCGGCCAGGATGCCCTGCGCGATTTTGAAGGCAAGCCCGCTCCCAGCCAAATGTGGGAACGGATAGATGGAATCAGGTCGATTCGGATTCACCAACCAGGCCGCCTGCGCCGGTTCTGGCGGGACAGCGTGGTGGTCGATGATGCCAACGAGAATCCCCGCCTCTAGCGCCTCAGCGACGCGTGTGCGGTCAGCGGTACCGCAGTCGACTGCGAGGATCAGCTCAACGCCATCTTCGAGTGCAGCGGCAATCGCCCCCTCGGGGATGCCGTGACCATCACCGTCGCGTTGCGGAATGTAGCCCTCGGCGATCGCACCGATCGCGCGAAGTGCTCGAATCATGATCGCCGCTCCAGTGAGCCCGTCGGCATCAAAGTCGCCAACCACAAGGACGGGCTCCCCCTCTTCACCGGCGGCACGTAGGCGTGCGATGAGGCCGGTTGCATCGGGGAGAAGGTGCGGATCGTGCAGGGTGCGATCGTTGCGATCCAAGAATTGGCGCGCGTGAACGGGGTCAGCAAGGCCACGGCTATGCAGGAGTGTTGCGAGCGAGAGGTGCAGGTGCTTCGGGATCAGCAGGTCTGCGAAGAGTTGGAGGAGCTCTGGGCTCGCCTGAAGTTCGCCTTCGGCGGCAGGATGAAGGGTTGCGACCGGCTCCAGGCGCCAGGCCCGCGCTGGCACCCTACGCCGTGCGGGTTCGAGCCGCTGCCGCCTTGCGTGCCTGCGCGCGCTCCTCCCACCAGACGAGCAGTGGGCTGGCGTTAAAGATCGACGAGTAGGTGCCTGAAAGGATTCCAACGAAGAGGGTGAGCACGAACGTCCGGATTGATCCTCCGGCAAAAACGAGCAGGGTAAGCAACGTGATCAGCACGGTCGCCGTGGTGTTGAATGACCGACCCAGCGTCTGCACGATCGAGTGGTTGACGATATCGCCGAATGGGGCGCCAGCATGGCGGACGAGGTTCTCGCGGATGCGGTCGAAGACCACAATCGTGTCGTGCACCGAGAAGCCGATGATCGTGAGCATCGCGGTCACAAAGAGGGCGTCGATCTCAATCCCCGCAACGGTGCCGGCGATGGCGAAGAAGCCGATCGTCACGATGACGTCGTGGAGGAGTGCCGTGAGGGCCGCGAGACCAAAGCGAAGATCGCGGAAGCGGTAGGTCATCCAAAGCAGGATCCCGATTGATCCGAGTACCACGAGAAGGAGTGCCTGCTGCGTGAGGTCTTGGCTGATGACGGGGCCCACGGTGGAGACGGAACCCTCTTGCGCGATCGGCCCAACCGCCGCAATCACCGCCTCGCGAATCGCCTGGAGCTCTGCCCCAGCGTTCTCAATCTGATCCTGGCCAACTTGAAGGTCGAGCGGCTTCGTGCGCACGATCAAGAAGCCGGTACCAGCCTCTGTGACTGTGGCCTCTTCGTGTCCAGCGCTGGCAACCGCCGCCTGTACCACGAGAGGATCGGCTGGGCTCTCTGGGCGGAACTCCCAGATCGTGCCGCCCGTGTAATCGATGGAGAACTTCAGGCCAACGGTGCCACCCGAGAATGGGGTGGCCAAGGTAAAGAGAAGACCTGGAACGGTGATGAGCAGCGAGAAGAGGAAGAACCAGCGCTTGCGCGCAATGATCTTATCCATTGATGGCCCCCCGATCGAGTGCGTCAAGGTCACCCTTTGCCACACCGTACAGGTATGGCGACGAATAGCGCTTCCGCGCGATCACGGCGCGCAGGATCAGGCGCGTCACGGTTACGGCGGTGAAGAGCGAGCAGAGCACGCCGATGATCAGCACCAGCGCGAAGCCCTTAATGGTCGACGAGCCGAAGTAGAAGAGGATGAACGCCGTGATCAAGCTCGAGACGTTTGAGTCCAAGATGGAGTTCCAGGCTCGACTAAATCCAGCCTCAACGGCAGGGACGATCCCCTTTCCAATGCGGAGCTCCTCTTTCGTGCGCTCGAAAATGAGAATGTTCGCGTCTACAGCCATACCAATGGAGAGCACGAAGCCGGCGATACCGGCAAGGGTCAGCGTGACGGGCACGAGTCGGAAGATTGCCAAGACGATGATCACGTAGAAGAGGAGGGCAACGTTCGCGACCGCACCGGCAAGGCGGTAATGCAAGAGCATGAAAAGGAAGACAAGCAGGATGCCAACCGCCCCAGCGAAGAGCGCCTGGCCGAGGAAGGCTGCGCCAAGCGTTGCCTTCACATCGGTGACACCAATCTCTGCAATCGGGAATGGAAGGGAACCGAACTTCAGG
>CAIJIA010000021.1 GCA_903820655.1 uncultured Chloroflexota bacterium | reverse complement strand
TCGTGGGATCGGCCGAGGGTCGCCAGCTCACCTGGATGGATGCGAAGCTCGACGACTGGGTGGTCACACCCCGCCGCGGCAAGCCGATTGAGATCTCGGCGCTCTGGTACCGCGCGCTCCGTAGCGTTAGTGCCTGGCTTCGGGATCCAGCGATCGGCGCGGGCATTGCTGATGCCACGCATGTCGCAGCTGATCTGGATCAGTTCGCCGATCACGTTCGAACGAGCTTTCAGGCGCGATTCATTCGGGCCGAGGTGCCGTGGCTTGCCGATGTCGTCGACGGCCCCAATGGTGATGACCTTGCCCTCCGGCCAAACCAGTTCATTGCGCTCGGCCTCGGTGGCGATCTGATTCCTACCGCCGAAGCGCAACGCGCCTTCGCCGCGGCCGATGCACAACTGCGCGCCCCCATCGGGATTCGCTCACTGGCACCGAGTGATCCCGCCTATCGCGGTGACTACGACGGCGATCGGAAGTCGCGCGATGGTGCCTATCACCAGGGACTCGGTTGGCTCTGGCTCATTGGACCGTGGGCCGATAGTGCCTTCGCCGTACACGACCTCACGAGCCCATCCGGGCGCACCGCTGCAGTTACGTTGGTGACCGAGGCGCTCGCCCCGTATCGTGTGCATCTGCGCGAAGCGGGGCTTGGCACGATCTCGGAGAACGCAACGGGTGATGCACCGTTCACGCCAGTCGCCTGCTTTGCGCAGGCATGGAGTGTCAGTGAGCTGTTGCGTATTGAGCGTCGCGTTGCCGCACTCAGCGCCAACGCGCCGGAGTCGCAGCGCTAGACGAGGATTCCTGCGCCGAAGAAGAGGCCTGCGGCAAGAATTGTTCCCGTCGTTACCGCACCAAGATCGATGTAGAGCAGACCCGTTGCCGACTCCATGGAGCGCGCCTTCGCCGTGCGCCAGCCGGCATAGGTGAGTAGCGCCGGGAAGATCAGGCCGATTACGAGTCGCAAGATGGCGAAGAAGTCCCACCCTGCACCGAGTCCGCCGAGTCCGAACAGTTGCCAGATGAGAAAGAGGACAATCTGTACACCGATACCGATGCCGAGCGCGCGACTCAGCAGCAGGAGTGGCGCCTCAGGGAGCTTCGGCGTGACGAGATACCAGTGGGCGAGAATCATTGCCGCGAACGAGCCGCCGGTGACCGCCGCAAGGATCAAGAGCTGGAGAGCGAGCGCCACGGCGACGAGTGGCGTTGGCGCCCAGCCAACTGCGGCAACGATGAGCGCAGCTACTGCCGTGACGACGGTGACCAAGCCGACGTGCCGGCCATCACTGCCGCGCGCGATGCGCAGCGTCCAGAGCGTTGCCAGGCAGGCGACGAGCACGAGGAGGAGGCGGCGAAGCGCATCGATCTCGGCGGTCGCGGCCTGGATCGGCGCGTCGGCGGATGGGATCGGAAGTGCCCCGTCGGCCAGCCAGGCGAGAAAGGCCCAGCCGCCAGCGGCGAAGACGGTAAACCCGCGGTAGCCCCGCGTCGACTCCGAGCGATGGGTCAGCAAGAGGATGGCGGCCAAACTGCCGACCGCAAGACCGCTCACCACCACCCAGTTGATGAACGAGAGGGAGCGTGCAACGGTCTCAACAGGCATCGGTGCAGCCTATCACCCACTCCGCACCCCTATCCTCCACGGATGAGCAGTCACAGATCGGAGGCGTTTCGATGATTCGCGGGGAGGAGCCGGCCCTCGGCACCCCTGAGCCACCTCGCTACGGCAACGATGCCCCGTGGATGGGTGAGGTCGTCATTCAAGCGAAGCACCTGCTTGTTTGGCTGGCGCAACTCTCTCAGCGATATGGCATACCAATCCAGCGCCTCGACGAGATCCCCGACGAGGAACTGCAGCTACTGGCTCAGCGCGGCATCAGCGCCCTCTGGCCGATCGGCATCTGGCGTCGCAGCGCCGCGTCGCGCGCCATGAAGGTGAGTGCGGGCGACCGTGATGCTGAGGGATCTGCCTACGCCGTTGCCGAGTACGTCGTTGATGAGCGGCTGGGCGGCGATGCGGCACTTGCCACCCTGCGCACTCGAGCTGGCGCCGTCGGCATTCGCATCGTCACCGACATGGTGCCCAATCATGTCGCCATCGATGGTCGCTGGGTCAACGAACGACCCGAGCTCCTCCTCTCCTCTGCGCATCCACCATTCAAGAACTATCGCTATAGCGGCGAGAACCTTGCAACGGAACCAGGTACTGCGATCCGCATCGAGGATGGCTATGAGCGCGGTGATGATGCCGCCGT
>CAIJIA010000020.1 GCA_903820655.1 uncultured Chloroflexota bacterium | reverse complement strand
CGCAGGAGCTGACCCTTCAGGCCTCGTCACAACGAGTCGTGCGCCGACATAGGCGCATGCGTCGAGCACGGTGGCGACCACCGAGTCGTCGGCAGGATCGACAAGGAGCACCGCATCGAAGCTGGTCAGATAACGCAGGGCTAACTGGAGATCGGCGACATCCATTTCAAGTGAACCCGCCCCGTCGACAGCGGTTGCACGCGCACCATCACGAATGAGGGCGACATGACCGATTCCCGCGGTTGCAATCTGCGTAATCACCGCCTCACCCGCCGCGTCAACGCCGATCTTGCTCACCATCTCAACGGGCTCGCCAGCAGCGGCGAGTGCAACGGCTACTGTTGCCGCATAACCGTTCGGCACATACGTGGCGCCTTCCGTGCGCGCGCCGAGCGTGCCGATCACCACGATCATGCTGAGGCCGCACTTTCCGCTTCGACCTGCACGGTGAATCCTTCAGCTTCGAGTGGCCCAGTAATTGCAGCCGCATCACCAACGATGACGATCTTCTCCGCAGAGGCGGCCAACTCATCGGCGATCAGCGCAATTGCGGCGCGATCGACGGCGGCGACTCGTTCGCGGAAGTGATCTGGCTCATCTGGTGAGAGGCCGAGCACGGTAAGCGCCGCGGCCATGCTGGCAACTGGCGTCGCGGTGCCGAAGCGCAGCGGGAAGGTGCCGCAGAGATAGTCGCGCGCCTCGGTCAGCTCTTCGTCGGTTGGCAGTGCGCTCTGCATCGTCGCGAGCTGACGGCGCGCCTCGGCGAGCGCCGGAGCAGTCACGCCCGTCTCCACTGCGGTCCCCGCCATAAATGGGCCTCGCCCACGACGTAGGTCAAACCGCGCACCAGCGCCGTACGTGTAGCCCTTCTCTTCGCGCAACACGCGATTGAGTCGCGAGCCGAAGAGTCCGCCAATGATCTCCGCGTAAACGAGCGCGGCATGATGATTCGCATCGAGTCGCGAACGACCAATACGGCCGATGCGGATCTCCGACTGTACCGAACCTGGTCGATCGAGCACCTTCACAAGTGGCGCAGCAATAGGTGTAATCAAAGCGGACGCGGCGCGATCTGGCTCACCACGGCCCCAGGTGCCGCCACCTGCGCTGATCTCACTGAGGCGGCTCGCCTCAATTGAAGCGAAGGCTGCGTCGGCATCAATGTCGCCCGCGAGGACAAGTGTTGGCGTGCCGGTGCGCAAGATCTCCTGGTGTCGCGCAACGATCTGGTCGCGCGTTAGGCGCGCGACACCGTCGGCCGTTCCAGCAAAGGGTCGACTGTAGGCGGCCTCAGGTGCGTAGAGTGCCGCAGAGAGCGCATCAACAGCGCGGCTTCGCGGGCTGGCATGGGCTTGCTTAATAGCGGCGAGTCGCAGCGCTTTCAATCGCTCCACGTCGGCTTCGGGGATGCGCGGCGTGAGGGTAATCTCGGCCATCAGATCAAAGACGCCAGCAAGACGCGAGACTGGTGCACCCGCACCGACGGTGAGGCTCTCCCAGCCCGACTCAGCTCCGATCGATGCGCCGAGCAACTCGCCCGCCTCAATGAGTCCATCGGCGTCGTGGTGCTCTGTCCCCTCGGTGAGCAGACGTGCCAGCAGGGCGGAGAGTCCCGACTCCTCTGGGCGCTCCCCCGCCGCACCGCCGCCAAAGAGCATCTGAATCGATGCGATCGGCCGAGACGGCATCGGTAGCAGGATCACGCGCATGCCAGCTTGGGTTACGTGCTCAACGGACCGAGGGAAGCGCCAGTCGCGCGGCGCTCCTGGTCCTGGTCGCACGGTAGCGTTGCTCATGCCTTCTCCTCCGGCACGTACCAGAGCACGATACGGTTCTCCTTGGCGAAGAGCTTCGCTGCCGTCTGCACCTGATCCGCTGTCACCGCAAGGGCAAGGTCGAGATCGCGATTGATGCGACCGGGATCTTTTAGCAACGTGGCGTACATACCAACCGCATCGGCGAGCTCCTCTGGATCGGATCGCGCCAGCAACTCTTCAGACTCGGTCAGAGCCTTCGCGCGCTCAAGCTCTGCCGCTGTTGGACCCTCAGCGGCGAGACGCTCCAACTCTTCAACGAAGGCGCGCTCCACCGCCTCATTCGACGCACCAGGACGCACCGTTGCCGCGCCAACAATGATTGATGCCCCGCCAACAAACGGAAGGAGCGAGAGGCTCATGTCTTGGGCCACCTGTTCATCGCGAACGAGGCGGCGATAGAGGCGACTCCCCTTCCCGCCGGCAAGGATCTGCGTGGCGATCTCGATCGCCGGGATCAGCGGTGCGCTCAGCACTGGAGCGCGGAAGGCGAAGTGCACGCGCGCCTCAGGAACCTTGTCGTGGATCGTCTTTCGGATCTCGCCGCCAAGCGGTGCGCTCAACGCGAGGTCGGGATGCGCCGGAAGCGCAGGGTTGGCGGGGATCGCGCCGAAGTGTCGCTCAACGGCGGCAATGATCTCCTCTTCATCGATGTCGCCGACAACTGTGAGCACGGCATTGTTCGGTGCGTACCAGGTGGTGAAGAAGCTGCGCACATCTTCGAGTGAGGCGGCATCAAGGTCTTCCATCGAGCCGATCGTGGGGTGATGGTACGGATGCCCCTTCGGATACGCGAGCGCGAAGAGTTCGATGTAGGCGCTGCCGTACGGCTGGTTGTCGTAGCTGGAGCGCTTCTCGTTCTTTACTACGTCGCGCTGGTTGTCGAGGTTCGCCTGATCGAGCGCCGACAGGAGTGTCCCGAGTCGGTCGGCCTCCATCCAGAGGATCAGCTCTGCCCACTCTGCTGGAACGGTGGCGAAGTAGTTGGTGCGATCGAGCCAGGTGGTCGCATTCCCCTCTCCGCCGATTGATTCAACGAGAGTGAGGTGCTCCGCCTTGGTGACATTCTCTGATCCTTGGAACATGAGGTGCTCAAAGAGGTGCGCGAATCCTGTGCGCCCGGCGCGCTCGTCTTTTGAGCCGACGTGATACCAGATGTTGACCGCGGCAACTGGTGCCGTGCGGTCAACGATCAGGAAGAGGCGGAGGCCATTGGCGAGCCGGTGTTCACGAATCGGCAGCGGCGGCGTCGCCGCGCGCGTTGTCATCCTAGTTTGTCAGGGAGATGGGTAGAGCCAGAAAGAGGAGGGCGCCACAGACACCGAGGGCGAGACCTTGCGCTGCGATGACCAGTGCGGTCCGACGATCGGCGGCGAGCGCAGCCTGGTCGCTCACGCGGCTCATCTCGCCAATCTTTCCGAGGTTGAAGGTGCCCGCTAGGCCATACGCCATGCAGAAACGTCGACGCGCCTGAATCCAGCCGATTGCTGCGCCCGTTAGCGGAAGTGCAACAAGCAGGCGCGCCAAGTCACCGGGGGCCGAGCCGAACGCGATCAGCGCGAGGGCGAGGCCGATGCTG
>CAIJIA010000019.1 GCA_903820655.1 uncultured Chloroflexota bacterium | reverse complement strand
CTCAGGAGTCGCTGAAGTGCCGCAGGGCTGCGATCCGCGACGGCGGCGAGGGCCAAGAAGGGGAGTGCGAGTCCGAGGCTGTAGAGGGCCAGCAGGAGCGCCGCGCCAGCAGGGTTGCTCCCAGCGGCCGCGATGCCGAGACTCGCACCAAGGACAACACCGATGCAGGGCGTCCAGGCGATCGCGAAGGCGGCGCCGAGCAGGAAGCTGCCGAGGTAGCCACCACGCAGAATTGGTGCGGGTGCACGCATGCGGTCGAGTTGCGGAATACGCAGGAGGCCAGCCAGGTGGAGGCCGCCAATCGTTACAGCAACACCCACGGGAATCTGCAGGATGGGGAGGAGTCGTCCGGCTGCGCCGCCAACGTATCCGGCGCTGATCCCGAGGGCGATGAAGATCGCACTAAACCCACAGGTGAAGAGGAGGGCGTGACGCATGCGTGATGTGCCGGCGCTGAGTGCAGCGAGTCGACCGAGATAGGCGGGGACGATTGGGAGGACGCAGGGCGAGAGGAAGCTCAGCGCGCCAGCAAAGAGTGCCGTGAGGGCGTTAACGCTCTCCATCGACCTGACCTAGGGCACTGCGCAGATGCGCTTCGATCTGCATCGGGCTGAGGGCGAGCGGTAAGAGCTTCCCTGCAATCTCAAGTGCGGGGATCTGTTCAAGAAGCCGCGCATGCACCGCTGGGTCCTCCTCGATGTTCACCATGCTGAGCGTAAGGCGTGAGCCACCCTTGCTGATGAGTTCGCGCACGATCGCCTCTGTTCTCTCGCAGAGTTCGCACCCTGGGCGACCGTAGAGCGTGATGAGGGGCTGCTCCATGCGGGTATTCTCCCACGCCGCGTTCAGATACCCTACGGGGGGCCCCTGTAGCTCAGTGGATAGAGCGCCGCCGTCCTAAGGCGGGCGTCGTCGGTTCGATTCCGGCCGGGGGCACCATGAGACGAGCGGAAGAGGAGGACACGATGGGCGACGCATCGCGGATGCAGAAGGAGATCCCTGATTTCCAGCAGCCGCCCGACGTCGGGGTGCTGCGTAACGGGGCGTTCCTGCGCCTCTGGATCGCCCAGCTCTTTACCCAGATCGGCGGCAACGTCGTGCTCTATGGGCTTACGGTGCTCGTTGCGGAGCGAAGTGGTTCCACCTCAACGCTCAGCGCACTCTTCCTCAGCTTCCTGGTTCCCGCCGTGCTCCTCTCACCAATCGCGGGCGTGTGGGTCGACCGACTCGACAAGCGGCTGGTGCTGATTGTCGCCAACCTGACCCGTGCCGGCGCATTCTTCCTAATGCTCGGCAGCGTCGAATCTCTCGGCGTTGTGCTCCTGCTGAACATCTTGGCGAGCATCATGACGACCCTCTTCGCCCCCGCCGAGCTGGCGATGATTCCACTTCTTGTTCGTCGGGAACAGCTCACCTCTGCGAATGGGCTGTTCACCTTCACCTTGAATGCGGCATTCGCCTTGGGATTTGCGCTCTTGGGCCCAGCGGTTGTGCGCATTGCGGGTCCAGAGGCGTCCATCACGCTCGTCGCCGTTCTCTTCCTGTTGGCAGGACTTCTCTGCTTCGGGCTCCCAGCAGCACCACCTCCAAAACTTGCCGGCAACATTCGATCCAATACGACACAAGCCACGCGAACAACCACGAGCGAGCTGCTCGAAGGACTCCGCTTCATGTGGCGTCACAGCTCGGTTCTCTGGTCTCTGGCTTACCTCTCGATCGCCGCCAGCGTTGTGGGAGTCATGGGGGTCCTCGGTCCCGACTACGTGCGTGACTCGCTCGGTCTTGATGCTCGCGACTTTTGGTTGGTCGTTTTGCCGATCGGCCTCGGTGTCGTGACTGGCATTCTGGCGCTCAACAGTTGGGGCTCCAACCTGCCACGCCGCCGGCTCATTGAAGGCGGACTCATCGGCGTCGGCGCTGGCCTGGCGCTGCTCGCCTTGGCGGTACCGATCAGCCTCGCAATTTCGGACGGCGCGCAGCTCCTAGGCGAACTTCCGCTTGATGCGGGTGCTTCGACGCTGGCGACGGTGATCTTCGTCGCCTATTTCGCCGGAGTTGCATACGGACTTGTGGCGATTCCCGCACAAACTGCGCTCCAGGAGGAGCTACCTGAGGAGGTGCGTGGTCGCGTCTTTGGCGTCTTGAACATGCTCGTCAGCCTCGGCAGCTTTGTGCCAATCATTGCCGTCGGCCCAATTGCTGATGCCGTTGGGGCAACCAACACACTCCTTGGCGTCGGTGTCGTCATTGTGGCCGTAGCGATCTCGTCGATCGTGCGGGGACCGAGGCGAGCAGTTCGCGCCTGACCTCGAATAGCCGTTAACCGCGAAGCAGGGCGACGGCAATCTCGCCTGCGAGGCGGGCGTTGGACTCCGCCAGTGCTAGGTTGGCGGGAATTGATCGCGAGTCTGTAGCGGCGGCAATCGCCGCCAAGATCTTTGGTGTGGCCTTCGGACCAATTGCCCCAGCCCGCTCGGCCTCAGCAAGTCCAGTGGCAATGGCGTCGGCGATCTCTGCCGCTGGGATCTCAGCCTCAGCTGGGATCGGGTTTGCTACCAGCATGCCGCCACGCCAACCGAGTTCGGCATTCGCCTTTGCAATCGCGGCAATCTCCGTTGCGCTCTCAACGCGATGGCTCAGTGCGAGGCCGCTACTACGGCTCCAGAAGGCGGG
>CAIJIA010000018.1 GCA_903820655.1 uncultured Chloroflexota bacterium | reverse complement strand
GAAGTCGTGGCGATCATGGGGCCTTCGTATCCGTACTTACGAGATGGTGAGACAGCAATCCTTGAAGGGATTGAGCGCGAAGAGGCGCAGTTCGCACGAACGCTTGATGCCGGTTCGAGCCTGCTCGGCGATGCGCTTGCCGACCTTGGCGCAGGGGAGAGCGTCGTTGGTCGTCGCGCCGACGATCTGCCAGCCGCAAGTCCAACGCTCGGTGGCGAGATCGCCTTCAAGTTGCACGACACTTACGGCTTCCCAATCGATCTCACCGTTGAACTCGCCGCTGAGCGCGGCGTCGCCGTTGATCGTGCCGGTTTTAAGAGCGCCCTTGCTGAACAGCGCGAACGCAGCCGCGGCGGCAAAAAGGCCGCCCTTGCGGAGATCGCCGTGACCACCGCGCTCTATGAAGAGATCCTGCGGCGTGTGGGCGAGACGGAGTTCGTCGGTTACGAACAGCTTGATGCTGAGGGCACAGTCGTTGCACTCCTTCGTGACGGCGCCGAAGTCACTTCGTTGGCGGCAGGCGACGAGGGGCAACTGATCGTTGGTCGCACCCCGTTCTATTCCGAGCGCGGCGGACAGGTTGGCGATGCGGGGCAGATCCTTGACGCGCGCGGGAAGCTCGTGGCCGAGGTGAGCAACACACAGCGCCCTGTTGGCGCACTCACTGTGCATACGATCCGCGTTGCGGCGCCCCTGAAGGTGGGCGATGGTGTTGCCATGCGTGTCGAGCCAGTACGTCGCGCCGCCACGATGCGCAACCACACGGCCACACACGTCTTACACCGTGCAATCC
This sequence comes from uncultured Chloroflexota bacterium, assembly GCA_903820655.1. GTDB lineage: Bacteria > Chloroflexota > Limnocylindria > Limnocylindrales > Limnocylindraceae > Limnocylindrus. The sequence goes on along the minus strand of CAIJIA010000018.1, from coordinate 9,682 downwards.
GTATTGTGGCGGGGGCGGATGCGAAGCAGCGCGGCTCACTCGTGCACCCCGACTACCTGCGCTTTGACTATCCCCTCGAGCGCGCACTCACGCGCGACGAGCGCGATCAGACCGAGGCTGAGGTGCGTCGTGCGATTCGCGAGGATATGACGGTCGTCGTCGCGCAGATGAGCATGGGCGAGGCGGTCAAGGCTGGCGCCGATGCCTTCTTCGATGAGAAGTACGGTGAGATCGTGCGCACCGTGCGTATGGAGGAGTACTCGCACGAGCTCTGCGGCGGGACGCACTGCCGTGCCACCGGTCAGATCGGCAGCTTCGTGATCACCAGCGAGCGGAGCATCGGCTCTGGGCTGCGACGCATTGAGGCGCTTACCGGTGCCGCCGCCGATGAGTACCTACGCCAGCAGTCGCGCACCCTCGAGGCGAGCGCTGAGGCGGCGGGCGCCCAAGATGCCCACACGGTCCCACAGCGCATCGCCGCATTGCAGGCGGAACTGAAAGAGGCGAAGCGTCGCGCCAAGGCTGGCGGCTCAGCCCGCATTGACCTCGCCGCTCTCGCAACGCAGGCGACCAAGCAGGGTGCGCTCTCGATCCTCGTTGCAATGCTTGATGTTGAAGATGATGAGGCCTTGAAGGAGGCGGCGAAGCAACTCCGCAAGAAGATGGGTCCTGGTGTCCTTGCGCTCGTACGTCCTGCGGAAAGCCCGGAGATCTTCGTCTCTGTTGAGGGGAGTGCCGAGCATGACGCTGGCGCACTCGCCGCCGCCGCGGCGACCGCACTCGGCGGGCGTGGGGGCGGACGACCGGCCATGGGGCAGGGTCGCGGCGCCGTCGGCAGCAGCGCGGATGAGGCGGCTGCTTCTATTGCAGCGGCACTTGGCGTTGGGGTGACTCGTTCGTGAGCGGTACGCCGCCACGTCGCTCCCTCGGCATTGATGTCGGCGAACGGCGCATCGGCCTCGCACTGAGTGAAGACTCCGCTGCGCCACGTGGACTCCCAACCATGATGCGTCGTCCTACCGCGTCAGCTGACTCCGAACGACTACGCACGATCGCCGCCGAGGGGCGCGTGACGGAACTCGTTGTCGGCCTGCCACTCAACAGCGATGGGAGCGTCGGACCCCAGGCGACCTCGACCCTGCGCTGGGCAACCGAGGTTGCAGAGGCCCTGCAACTGCCAATCACCTTCGTTGACGAGCGATACTCGTCGCAGCGCGCCGAGGCATCGCTCGGTCGTGCGGCACGCGGGAGCAACGGTGGCGCACCAGGTCCCGCCCGACGCGAAGCTCGTCGCGCCGCCGTCGATCGTGAGGCGGCACGGCTGATCCTCGAAGACGCTCTCAACCCAGAGCTGATCGTCGATGTAAGTGCCTTGACCGTTGACGTGAGCGAGTCAGCGACATGAAGCGCCCTACCCTCGTGAAGATTGCGGTAGGGCTCGTGCTCACGCTAGTCCTACTCCGCGTCGTCGCCCCGCCACTCATCGGGGATGCACTTGTGTCAGCCGGTGTGCGCTCACCAGGGATCGCCACGCTGCCGATCATCAGCGACATCATTCAGGAGCGCCTCGGTACCCGCACAACCGAACCCGCCGGAAGTGACACCACCTTAGTAACGGTGGAGATTGCCGCAGGAACAGGGACCGCCGCCATCGCCAGCCAACTGCGTGAAGCTGGGCTGATCGCCGACGAGATTGGATTCATCTATGCAGTGCGCGCCGCTGGCCTCGATGGAAAGCTCCAGGCCGGCACGTTCAAGGTTGCAGCCTCCATGACACCCACCGAAGTTGCGACGGCGTTGACCGACCCGTATCGCGAGCCAACGATTGGCGTGGACATTCGTGCTGGCCTTCGCATTGAGCAGATCGTTGCGAAGTTGACCACGCTCGAACTGCCGTTTGATCCTGCAGATGTGCTGGATATCTTGCGCAAGCCGAGTACCGCGCTGATTGCCGATTACCCGTGGCTCGATCTACCCAAGGGGGGAACGCTCGAGGGTCGTCTCGGCTCGGGTTCCCTCAGCGTGCCTGTCTCGGCAACTGCTGAAACGTTCGTACGGATCCTGCTCGATCGCTTCGCAGAGCAGGTGCCCGAGCAATATCGCGGCAGTTCTGGTGGCTATTCGTTTAATCAGATCCTGACCCTCGCCTCGATCGTGGAGAAGGAGGCGGCGGTCGATGATGAGCGTCCACGTATGGCCGGCGTGTATACCTACCGACTGCAACTCGGGCAAGGCCTTTTCGCGGATCCTTCCATCATCTGGGTTGCCGACTCTGCGGCGCTCCGCAAACTCAAGCTCTCAAAGTGGGCGAACTATGAGTTCTGGAAGTTCCCAGCGAAGCCCTATTCGGGGTTGATCCCGCCACGCGTACCCGCAGACCTTGTGCCGTGGAACACCTTCGTTCGTGGCGGAATCCCGCCAGCACCGCTCTGCTCGCCAACGCTTGCCTCCATCATTGCGGCGCGTGAGCCTGACTCCAGCCGCAAGGAGCTCTACTTCGTGCTGATCCCAGATAGTGGCGGCCGACACGACTTCAGTAAGACGCTTGCGGAACACGAGGCGAAGGCCCGAAAGTACGGCTGGAAGTGATGCGCGCGCGCACCGCGCTGCCGCTCCCCGAAGAGTTCGCCCCAACTCCAACAGCGCACGATCTGGAGCGTTGGCGCGCCGCCGATCATGCTGCACGATCTGGTCGACTGGCTACGCTTCGTGCCCGCGCTGCAGAGGAGCGCCTCGATGCGTTGCTGCTGACCTCGCACGCCGATGCTCGCTACTTCTCAGGGATGGAGTTCGGGCCAAACGAGGAGCCGGTGGCGGGTTCCAGTGGCTGGCTGCTGGTCAGCGGCGACGACCTCGCAGTGTTGGTTGACTCGCGCTACACCGTGCAGGCACGACGCGAGGCGCCGCTCGCTACGGCACTCGACTATGGAAGCGACGCGGGTGAAACGATCGGTCGCTGGTTGGTGGCGCACGGCGTGCGACGCTGCGGGCTCGATCCGCAGGCGGTGCGCCACGCCGTCTGGGAGCGCATCGCTGCGACTGCGACCGGCGTCGAGCTTGTGCCGGTGAAGGGCTTCGGCGGCGTTCAACGTGCCCGCAAAGAGCCAGTCGAGATCGAGCGCATCACCGCCGCCTGTGCGGTGGCCGACCGCGCGCTTGCGCGCCTATTGCCGCAGATTCGTCCTGGCGTTACCGAGGCCGCACTGGCATGGTCACTTGAGCGCGGCATGCGCGAGGACGGCGCCGAGGCGCTCGCCTTTGACGTAGCCGCCCTGGCTGGCGGTAACGCCGCGCTGCCCCATGGGAGCCCAAGCGCGCGTGAGCTGGTCCGCGGCGAGGTGATCCTCTTTGATTTTGGCGCACAGGTTGGCGGGTATCGGAGCGATATGACCAGGACCCTCTTTGTCGGGGCTGCGAGTGATGCGGACCTCGCGCTCTATGAGCAGGTGCATCGTGGCCAGGCGGCGACGTTTGACCTTCTGCGGCGTACTATCGCGGGACCCAGCGCTGCCATGCCCTCAGGCCGCAGCTGCGATGACGAGACGCGGCGGGCCATGGGCTCTGGGGTTGGCATTTACGACCACGGCCTTGGGCACGGTATTGGCCTGCAGACCCATGAGGCACCCAGCCTTTCGCGTGCCGCCAGCACGGATCCGCTCCCGTCACCAACGGTTTTTAGCGTTGAGCCTGGAATCTACCTCGAGGATCAGATCGGCATTCGCATTGAAGACCTTGTCGCTGTTGATGCCACGAAGGGAACGCTCGATCTGCTTACACGCTTCCCGTCTGATCCCATAATCGTTGGCTGACGGCTAGAATGCCCCAGATGCACACGTCGCCGCAGCGTACGGCCCAGTAGAGGAGAGCCAACATGATCTCGACCGGTGAACTGAAGAAGGGTGTTGTCATTGAGCTCGAGGGTGACCTCTGGCAGATCCTTGACTATCACCACATCAAGATGGGGCGTGGCTCTGCACAGGTGCGCATCAAGTTCCGCAACGTCCGCAAGCAGTCCATTGTTGAGAAGACCTTCCAGGCGGGCGAGAAGTTCCCTCGTGCCACGATGGAGCGCCGCACCGCACAGTTCCTCTTCTCTGAGGGCGACGACTACACCTTCATGGATACCGAGACCTACGATCAGTTCGTGATCACCGCTGAGCAACTCGGTGACGCGAAGGACTACATCAAGGACGGTCTGCAGCTTGATCGGGTTAGCTACGAAGGCGAGACGCTCGGTGTTGAACTGCCGATCAACCTTGATCTCACCGTGACCGAAACCGACCCAGGATTTGCCGGTGACACGGCGACTGGAACACGCAAGCCGGCAACCCTCGAGACAGGTCTGGTCGTCCAGGTACCGCTCTTCGTTAGCGTGGGTGACGTCATTCGCGTTGATACACGAACGGGCGAGTACCAGACGCGCGTCTGAACCCGTTTGACGCCCCCGTCGAGGCGCTCAGCGTCTCCGCCGTTGCCGCTCGCATCAAGGAGCGCATCAGCGCAGATCCGTCGTTAGCCGATTGCGTCGTTGCCGGTGAGGTGCAGAGCGCCATGCGCAGCACCGCCGGACATGAGTACCTCACCCTACGTGACGAAGAGGCCACCCTCGATGTGGTGCGCTTCCGTGGCGCCATTCGCCCAGGCGAAGAGACGCCAGCGGTTGGCGAGATTGTCGTTGTCCGTGGCCGCATTGATCTCTATAGCCCGCGAAGCCGCTATCAACTCGTCGCCACAACGGTGGAGCGAGCTGGTGGAATAGGCCTCCTCTCGCGCGAGCTTGAGGCGCTAAAGCGCAAGCTGCAGGCAGAGGGTCTCTTCGACGCAACGCGGAAGCGCCCAATCCCGCACGCACCGCGTGGCATTGGGCTGATTACCTCGACCTCTGGTGCCGTCTTGCACGACGTGTTGCGGGTGCTGCGCCGCGAGGCGCCTCTCGCTCGGCTCGTTGTCGTGCATACCGCAGTGCAGGGCGCTGGTGCCCCCGAAGAGATCGCCAAGGCGATCGCACGAATTGACGCCTGCGCAGTGAAGGAGCGACGGAGCGGTCGACCTGATGCGATCAGCGTGCTCCTCTTGGCGCGCGGTGGGGGCTCGAGTGACGATCTCGGCGCGTTCAATGTTGAGGGGGTGCTGCGTGCTATCGCCGCCTCTGCAACCCCAATCATCTCTGCAGTAGGGCACGAGTCAGATATCACCCTTGCTGATCTCGTCGCGGATCTGCGCGCTGGCACACCGAGCATTGGCGCGGCCGCTTTGTCGAGCGATCTGCTGCAGTCGCGGCATGACGTTGCGCGCCTTCGTGACCGCGGCGGTCGCGCGCTGGTGTTCGCCCTCGACCGTGCTGAACGCATTCTCCAGGAGGCGGCCCGCGCCCTAGACGATGTCGGGCCGCTCGACCGCATTGAGCGGGCCGGCGAGCGCGTCGCACAGCTTTCCGACGACCTTGCACGTGCAGTACTTGCACGCCTGCAGGGGGCAACGAGCGCACTCGGAGAGCTGAATCTCCTTCTCGGTGCCCTCTCCCCCCAGCGGGTTCTCGCACGCGGCTACGCGATTGTGGCGGGGGATGGGGGAAGGGCGGTACGCTCTTGGCGAGATGCCCCTGTTGGGACGTCACTACAGATCCGCCTGGCGCAGGGTGCCGTGCGGGCAACCGTGACAGAGCGAGTGAAGGAGGCGACCGATGGCGAAGCGTAAGGTCACTCCAGCGCGCGCCACACGTCATGCAGGATCAAACAACGCGCTCCCGGCAACCTTCGAGGAGACCGTTGCGGAACTCCGTTCCATCGTTGATGATCTCGAGACTCAGGATGCGGATCTTGAGGCCGCGGTAGGACACTACGAACGGGGCGTCGCGCTCCAGAAGCACGCTGAGGCGCAGTTGCAGGCGGCACGTCTGCGGGTCGAAGAGTTGCTCCCAGACGGATCAACAGCGCTGGCTGACGACGAAGAGGAGGACGAGGATGCCTGACGAAGGGGTCGCACTGCGCGCTGTTGGCGCCGACTCGTTGCTCGCTCGCCTCGAGGGCCCCGCTGGCCTCAAGACGCTCTCCAGTGCAGAACTCGACCAGATCGCAGAGCAGCTGCGTACCGCCATCATCGCCACTACGGCCGTTACGGGTGGACACCTTGGCCCAAGCCTCGGCGTTGTCGAACTAACCGTTGCTCTCCATCGCGTGATGAACTCGCCCGTCGATCGCATCGTCTTTGACACTGGGCACCAGGCGTACCCACATAAGTTGTTGACTGGCCGTCTCGCGCGATTCGGCACACTTCGCCAGCTCGGCGGCATCGGCGGTTTCCCGCGCCGCACCGAATCCCCACATGACGTGTTTGACGGTGGGCATGCTGGCACCGGCATCTCCATCGGCCAGGGACTCGCACTCGCGCGCGACGTGCGGGGCAGCAACGAGAAGGTTGCCGTCGTTGTGGGCGATGCGGCTCTCATGAGCGGCCTCAGCCTTGAAGCCCTCAACGACATCGGTCACCGCGGCACCCCACTGCTCATCGTTCTGAATGACAACGAGATGTCCATCTCGCCAACGGTCGGCGCAATCTCCACGTATCTCTCGAAGGTGAAGCTCTCGGGACGTTGGCGCGAGAGTAAGGGCTGGTACGACCGCACGATCTCCCGCGTGCCGCTCGTCGGCGCGCAGCTTGCCGCCTGGTCCAAGAGTCTGCGCCGTTCTGTTGTGTCGTTCGTGCAAGAGCCAGGGCGCCTCTTCGAAGACCTCGGCATCACCTACGTTGGGGTTCTCGACGGCCACAATCGCGCACAACTCGAAGAGGCCTTCGCAAAGGCATTCACGATGAATGGGCCGGTGATTGTGCACGTTCGCACCCAGAAGGGTCGCGGCTATCGTCCAGCAGAGGCCGATCCGATTACCTTCCATGGCGCGGCACTTCCAAAGATGGAGGTTGGTGCTACCGATAGCTACGGTAAGGCGGGTGCTGATCCGATCGCCACGCCAGCCAAGGTGCCGAACTACACCGCCTTCTTCGCGGCCGAAGTGGTCGCCGCTGCTGCGACCGACCAACGCATAGTTGCGATTACCGCAGGTATGCCAACTGGCACGGGGCTCGACAAGTTCGCCGCCGCCTATCCAGATCGCTTCTACGACGTTGGGATTGCTGAGCAGCACGCTGTTGCTGCGGCGACCGGTATCGCCATGGGTGGCGGACGTCCAGTGGTTGCGATCTACTCCACCTTCCTGCAGCGCGCGTGGGACCAGATCGTGCATGACGTTTGCCAGAACGATCAGCCGGTGCTGATCGGTGTGGACCGCGCTGGACTGGTCGGCGAAGACGGCACCAGCCATCAGGGAATGTTCATGCTTACCGCCCAACGTCAGATTCCTCGACTGCTGATTGCCTCACCAAAAGATGAGCAGCAGCTCCGGTCGCTCGTACGCACCGCGCTGGCACAGGATCATCCATTCGCCCTGCATTATCCGCGCGACAGCGTTGTCGGTGTCCCAGAGACCACTCCAAGCATCCTGCCGGTCGGCGTTGCAGAGGTGCTCGAAGAGGGGAACCAGATCGCGATCATGGCCTTCGGGCCGATCATTCAGCGGGTCGCGCCAATCGCTGCACGCCTACGCGCCGAGGGCATCTCTGTTGCGCTGGTGAACGCCATCTGGGCGAGCCCCCTCGACCACACCGCGGTGCGGCGCTACGGCGAGAGCGCTGACTTGATCGTGACCGTTGAGGAGAGCGTTGAGGCTGGTGGCTTTGGTGGCGCTGTCGTAGAGTCGTTGGCGGCACACGAAGCCGCCACCGGGCGCCGCGTGAAGGCGTCCATTGCCACCATCGGAATCCCAGCTGGCAGCTTCGTTGACCACGGCAGCGTTGCGGATCTCCGCACGCTGATCGGCCTTGACGAGGCTGGAATTGAGCGTCGTATTCGAGCCGCCTGGAGCGCGCGGAAGCAGTAATCCTCTCGGCTCACCGAACCCCGCGGGCACCTGCGGGGAACGCGAACGCTGATTCCCATGTGCGATGATGTGGGCATGCGCCGCTTCGGATTTGTCTATAACCCGACCAACGACCTTGCCCAAGAGGCGTGGGATGAGGCCGCCGGTTGGTGTGCGGCGAACGGCGTTGAATGCTGGGGGCATGCGGCTGAAGATGTTGCCGCAGTGCGGGCAGCACTCCCTGGCACCGAAGTTCTGATCTCATTCGGCGGTGATGGCACCTTCCTGCGTGCCGCCTCTGCTGTCGCCGGCACCGCCATCCCGCTGCTCGGCGTCAACCTTGGCAAGATCGGTTTCCTTGCGCGTGCTGAGGCGTTCCAGGTTGAGGCGACCCTCGATGCCCTGCATGCCAAGCGATGGACCACGCAGCCACGCATGGCCCTCCGCGCAACCATTCACCACGGTGACGGGCGCGCGGAGCAGCTCGACGCGTTGAACGACGTGGTGGTCGCTCGCGGTCGCCTTCCCCGCGTCCTGCGGCTTGATGTCGCCGTAGGCGAGAGCCACCTTGCCACCTACATCGCCGATGGCGTGATCGTCTCTTCACCGACTGGCTCAACCGGATACTCATTCTCGGCAGGTGGCCCAATCCTTGAACCAACGAGTCGCAATCTCATCGTGACACCGATTGCCGCGTATCTCGCCACGCTGCGCTCCGTCACCGTCTCTGCAACGCAAACCGTAACCTGCACGGTTGTGCACGGTGAGGATGCAGTGATCTCTGTCGACGGTTGGATCGATCAGCCACTTGAGATTGGTGATCGCGTCTCCGTAACCGAAGCGGAGCAGCCAATTAACTTCGTCGAACTGCAGGGCGCCGCCCCATTCTGGGATCTGGTCCGCCAGAAGGTTGACCTCCTTCCACGGTGAGTGCGCCGAAGGGTTCGCACATTCGCGAGCTTGGCGTGGCGGGCCTCGCGATCATCGATGCGGTTCGCGTGGAGTTTGGGCTCGGCCTCACCGTTCTTACAGGTGAGACTGGCGCAGGAAAATCACTTCTCGTAGATGCACTTGCCCTCGCGCGCGGTGGTCGTGGAGACTCAGGGGCCGTGCGTGCTGGCTCTGACCGTCTGCGTGTCGACCTCCAGATCTCAGCGCAGGGCCGCGACCAGATTGCCGTTCGTGAGGTGTACGCCGAAGGGCGTTCCGTCGCCCGCATCGACGACGAACTGGTGACGATCGGCCGCCTCGCCGGGGAGATAGGCCCCCTCGTTGATATTCACGGTCAACACGACCAGCAGCGCCTCGGTGATCCAGCGCGACAGCGCGAGCTGCTCGATCGATGGTCAAAGGCTGAGGGGCAGCGTGCAGAGGTTGCCAGCCTGATTTTGCAGCGCAGCGCCCTGCACGACGAGCTGCAGGGGCTCGGTGGCGATGATACGCGACGCCTCGCCCTCCTAGAGGTCGCACGTACGGAGCGAGACGATCTTGAAGCCGCCGAGGTGCGCGAGGGCGAAGAGGCTGAGCTCAAAGAGGAATTGCGCCGCGCCTCAAACAGCGAGCGCATCTCCGCTCTGCAAGACGAACTGCGGGAGGCGCTGAACGAGGATCGCAGCGGTCTGCGCGCCCGTGCGGCGAGTGCCGAGCGAATCGCGCGGGAACTAGCGCGCCTCGATGGCGACGCTACCACGTTGCAAGAGCGCGTGAGCGCACTCTCCATTGAGATTGATGACCTTGGTCGCGAGGCTGCTGGACTCACACCCTTCGCG
>CAIJIA010000017.1 GCA_903820655.1 uncultured Chloroflexota bacterium | reverse complement strand
CGCCACGAGCCCGGCCGGCGCGTTCTTGCCGAGTGCGACAACGCGGCTGAGCGCGGTTGGACCCGCCTCGAACGCTTCAAGAAGCCCAACATGCTTGGTTGGCATATAGCGACGCATCTGCATGAGGTAGGTGCGCAGCTCATCGGGCGCATGCTCCACACCGAGCACGGCATCGAGGCAGGGCACGATCGTGCTCTGTGCGCCGGTCTCGCCGCGGAACGACTGCGGCTTGCCGGCATAGGCGGTGACCCCTTCGTACACCAGGCCACCCGGCAGGGCAGGGTTGTTGTGCCAGCCGAAGATGTACGGGCGAACGCGGTGGTAGTACACATACGGATCACACGACTCAGGCATGCGCTGCATGGTCGACAGGATGCCGTCGAGCGCATCACCAAGGTCGCTCAGCGCAACCGTCGCGCTGGCATCGTCGCCCGCTGAGATCGCCGTTTGCGCGCGTGCGCCTGCGGCGAGTGCCGCGCCAGCACGTCGCTCAATGTCGACGTGAATCAGAATGAACCAGGCCTCATCGAGCCCGCCCAAGAAGTGCTGCAACAGTGCGATGTTGCCGAGGGCGATCGGGCCATCTTCATCAATGCGGCGCCAATTCCAGAGCGCGTAGCTGGCATACGAGAGGATCGGTTCGCGGCCGATCGCCGACGCAACCTCATGCCACGGCACGGCGAGTCCAGCGGGGAGGGCGGTCGGCGCCTCTGGCTGACCCCACACATAGGCCTGACCGAGATAGCTCAAGGTGCGCATCGCGGCTTCAAGGTCCTCTTCCGTATTCAGTAGATCGGCGCGGAACGGTGGGAGCGCCTCGATGATCTCGCGAATGCGGCCCGTTGGAATGAGGCTTGGCAGATTGCGCGCCGTCTCGTGCCACTCCGCATTGGCAAGCGGGATGGCGGCACTTGGGTCAGCAATGGGGAGGAAGCCGCGCTCCGCTGTTACTCCGTAGGCATGAAGGTCAACGGTGTGCCCCATCATCGCGCTCCAATCCGCTCTCGATCGCCCGAACGGGCGTTACGCGTAGGGTGCCTCGTCTGACCCGCGGCGGGGGTGACCGTTGCGCGATCGGAGTGGGTCGGGTCGTCTATGATTCCTCTGCCGTCGGTCGGACTCCGCGCGACGACGCTCTGTGAACCGCGTCAGATCCGGAAGGAAGCAGCGCTAAGCGGATCGCGGCGGGCGCAGCGGATGGCTCGGCCGGCGGCACTGAAAAGTTGTCGACAGCAGCACGCAGAGAAGGGGAGGGGAGCATGACGGAGCAGCTGGCAATCTATCGCCGCTACCGTGCCACCACCTTCGGTGAGCTCCGCGGCCAAGACCCGATCGCCAAGACCCTGCGCCGCGCCGTCGCCGACGGCCGACTCGGTCACGGACTCCTCTTTGTTGGCCCACGCGGCACCGGCAAGACCTCCACCGCCCGCATCGTCGCCAAGGCGCTGAACTGCCTCGCCCCGACCGAGGGAGAACCGTGCGGCACCTGCCGCTCGTGCGTCGCCATTACAGAGGGGGCCACCTTCGACGTCGTCGAATCCAACGCCGCCACCTCGAACCGCATTGACGACGTGCGCGAAGACCTCATCCCCCTGATTACGAACCCGCCAACCGACCTGAAGCGCAAGGTCCTCATCCTCGACGAGGTGCACCGCTTCACGAATGACGCCTGGGACGCCCTGCTGAAGTGGCTCGAGGAGCCGCCTCCAGGGATCGTCTTCATCTTCTGCACGACCGACCCATCCAAGATCCGCCCGGCCGTCCTCTCGCGCCTGCAGCGCTTCGACTTCCGCCCGATCGCCCGCGCCGAGATCGCCGCCAAGCTCGAAGCCATCCTCGCGACGGAGAAGCGGGTCGCCGAGCCGGCCGCCATTGAGCTCCTCGCCCGCCTCGCCGACGGCGGCATGCGCGACGCCGAGTCAATGCTCGACCAGCTCCTCTCCTCAGGGGTCGACCCGCTGAAGGCGGCCGACGTCGAAGAGCTGCTCGGCCTCCCAGGCGCCGACCGAATTGAGCGCCTCGCCTGCGCCATCCTCGACGCCGACGCCCCCGCCGGCCTCGCGATCCTCGCCGAGTTCGAGGCGCGCGGTCGCGATCCCCGGATCATT
>CAIJIA010000016.1 GCA_903820655.1 uncultured Chloroflexota bacterium | reverse complement strand
GTGCTCGGTCACGTAAATCCGTACACGGCACAAACCGCCAAGCTGCTCGCGGCAGTTATCACGAACTACGCCGGTCGCGGCTATCAGTTCGTGACCATTCCCGAGATGGAGACGGGCAGACCGAACAGCATCGACTGGGTCAAAGCTGCTGCCGCAGTCAGCGCACCCGCGAAGGCTGGTGGCCCACGCGTGCCCACGAGCGTGCCCACGCCGATCGACGAGACCAACACCAAGTACACCTTCGCCCAGGCGAACGGCATCAGCTGCCGCTGAGCTCCTCGCACCCCCTTGAAGGGTGAAACGGATTTGGGTAGGATTTCCCTCCCGCTGGCGGCACGCCGGCATCTGACCAAGGAGCCCGCCAGATGAATCGACTTGCCCAGCTGCTTACTGCCCTCGCCGTCGCAGCCCTCGTGGGCATTTCGGCACCACTACCGGTGAGCGCTGCGCCTGACGCGTCGCTCGGCGTGCTCAAGGTTTCGGCCGGTGGCACCGTTGATTACAATCACAGCCACACCTGCGCAATCCTTTCGGACCACAGCATGTGGTGCTGGGGCGCAAACAATTACGGGCAACTTGGTGATCCTGCTCTCCCAACGGGCTACAACGACACCGCGCTGCTGCCAAACAAGGTCGTCGGTGATCACCTCTGGGAGACGTTCGACACGGGCGAGGGGCACACCTGTGCCATCGATACCGCTGGGGCGCTCTGGTGCTGGGGCGCCAATACCGCCGGTCAGCTCGGCAACAATAGTTCTGACTACGACCCACACACGACGCCAAGCAAGGTTGGCGCTGATTCCAATTGGACCGGTGTGACGTCGCTGAAAGCCCACACGTGTGCGATCAAGCGCACGGGCACCATCTGGTGCTGGGGATACGGCTCTGATGCGCAACTCGGCCTAGGGCCAGTCGGTGATCAATTCGCTCCCGTGCAGGTTGGCACCGAAAATGATTGGGCCGCGATTGACGCAGGATTGACCCACACCTGCGCAACCAAGCGGGGTGGCACACTCTGGTGCTGGGGGCGCATGGCTCCGAATTATGACCCGAGCAGTGTGTTGGAGTATCCAACGCAGGTGAGCGAAGCAAACGTATTTGGCTGGGTTGGCGCTGGCAGTTACGCCGCGTGCACGATCACGACAGATTCCAGTCACCTACTCGCGTGCCTTGGCGAGAATGGGTCTGGTCAGGGTGGCAACGGCTCAACTACGTACATCATGATGCTTACTCCAGTCTCCGGTGGCGGCGAATGGATCTCTGCAGGCCTCGGGCACGAGCACACCTGTGGAGTTCAAGCCAACAACACGCTCTGGTGCTTTGGCAACGGAAATGCTGGTCGACTCGGAACAGGCAACGAGTCAAATACGTCGATTCCTGTGCAAATCGGCACCGATCACCTGTGGACCGCAGTTGATTCCGGCCCATACCACTCATGTGCCATTACAACTGGCCGCGACCTCTACTGCTGGGGATACAACAAAGATGGCCAGCTCGGCGACGGCACCACCGCGGATCGCTTCTCACCTGTGCTCGTTATTGATGGCGCAGAACTTCCGGCAACAGATAGCAGCGCGCCTGCGCAGCGCGCGCAAATCTTGGCGCAGCTTGCACTGCTAGCCGTGGTGTGTGCCTTTGCACTGCGTATGAGCACGTCGATTGCGGAGGCGAGAGGGGCGCGACGCCGCTAAACGTTAAACCGAAACTCCACCACGTCGCCGTCACGCATGACGTACTCCTTGCCCTCCATGCGCACCTTGCCGGCGGCCTTGGCGGCGTTCATGTTGCCGTTGGCAACGAGGTCATCGAACGAGACGATCTCCGCCTTGATGAAGCCGCGCTGGAAGTCGGTGTGAATGACGCCCGCCGCCTGCGGTGCGGTCCAACCCTGACGAATCGTCCAGGCGCGCGCCTCCTTCGGCCCCGCGGTGAGGTAGGTCTGTAGACCGAGATTCTTGAAGCCGATGCGGGCGAGCTGATCGAGCCCCGATTCGCTCTGCCCCATGGAGGCGAGAAGCTCGGCCGCTTCGGCGGGGGCAAGATCCACGAGTTCGGATTCGACCTTGGCGTCGAGGAAGACTGCTTCGGCGGGGGCCACCAGCGCGGCGAGTTCAGCGCGACGCGCGGCGCTCGTGAGGATTGCCTCGTCGACGTTGAAGACGTAGATGATTGGCTTAGCTGTAAGGAGGCCGAGCTCCTTCAACAGTGTCAGATCAATCTTGGTTGAGGAGAGTGGCTCACCACGGTTGAGGGCGGCAATGGCGGCGTCAACGATGTCGAGCACCTCGGCGTCGAGCTTCTTCCCCTTTACCTCTTTCTCGTAGCGGGAGCGCGACTTCTCGAGGGTCTCGAGGTCGGCAAAGATCAGCTCGGTGTTGATGGTGCCAATGTCGCTCTTGGCGTCCACCTTGCCGTCGACGTGAATGATGTCTTCGTCGGCAAAGGCGCGCACCACCTGGGCGATGGCGTCGGCTTCGCGGATGTGCGAGAGGAACTTGTTGCCGAGCCCCTCCCCCGTTGAGGCGCCGCGCACGATGCCAGCAATGTCGACGAATGAGACCGGGGCGGGCAGGATCTTCTCGGAGCTAAAGATCTCGGCGAGCTTTGTGAGACGTGGGTCGGGCAGGTTCACCACGCCAACGTTCGGCTCGATGGTGGCGAACGGGTAGTTCGCGGCCAGTACGTTGTTCTTGGTAAGGGCGTTGAAGAGCGTTGACTTACCAACGTTCGGGAGCCCAACAATGCCAATCGTGAGTGCCATGCGTCGCAGTATAGGGGCGACCATTAATGGGAGTACGATGCGAACATGAGTACCCATCGCATCAAGCCAGGCAAGGCGCCAAAGCTCCACAAGATCGACACAGCCGGCACCCCAGACTGGTCGCAGGGTCGCGAGGCGGGCGAGGCGCGCGCACTCGAACTAAACACGGAGCTCGAGGCACTGCAAGAGCTGCTCTACGCCGAAGGGAAACATCGCGTGCTCGTGGTGCTGCAAGCCATGGACACCGGTGGCAAAGATGGGGTGATTCGCCAGGTATTTGAGGGCGTGAACCCCATCGGCGTGCGCGTGGCGAGCTTTAAACAGCCAAGCACCCTCGAGCTTTCGCACAACTACCTGTGGCGCTACTTCGCGCAACTACCAAAGCGCGGCGAGATCGTGATCTTCAATCGCTCGCACTACGAGAGTGTGTTGGTTGAGCGTGTGCACGAGATCGCCCCCAAGAAGGTCTGGAAGCGACGCTACGATCACATCACCGGCATGGAGCAGGCTCTTGCCGACGAGGGAACAACGATCGTTAAGTTCTTCTTGCACATCTCAAAGGCCGAACAGAAGCTTCGACTACAGGCACGTCTTGATGACAAGGAAAAGCTCTGGAAGTTTGCGGTGGGTGACATTGCTGAGCGGGAACATTGGGGCGAGTACATGGAAGCCTACGAAGAGGCGATCGAGCGAACCAGCAGTGATGATGCACCGTGGTACGTGATTCCCGCCGATAAGAAATGGTATCGCGATCTGGTGATCTCGCAGATCATCGTGGACACGCTGAAGGGCTTGAGTATGGCGTATCCGAAACCGGCGAGTGGACTTGATTCGGTGGTGATCCCCGACTAGCTACTTCGGCTCAAGCACCAGCGAGACGCTGTTGATGCACCAGCGTTGATCGGTGGGCACGTCGTACCCTTCGCCCTCGAACACGTGGCCCATATGTGAGCCGCACTTGGCGCAGCGCACCTCGGTGCGAATGCGTGGGGCGAGTGAGCGATCTTCAATCAGCTCAACCGCATCTGCAGAGGTAGGCGTATAGAACGACGGCCAGCCGCAACCGGAGTGGAACTTGTTCTCGCTACGGAAGAGTTCGTTGCCGCACGCCTTGCATTTGTAGACGCCCACCGTTTCAGTGTCGGTGTACTCACCCACGAAGGGAGCTTCGGTCTCGGCGCGGCGCAGCACCTCGAACGAGAGTTGGTCGAGGCGGGCACGCAGCTCCTCCTCGTTGATCTCGATCGGATAGGCGCCGCTCACCTTGATCTCGGACCAGGCGTCCGATGGGAATGGCACCCCGGTCTGGCTGTGGCAGTCGTAGCCCTTCGGGTTCTTCTCGAGGTAACGCTGGTGATACTCCTCGGCCGCCCAGAAGGTCATGCCGTCGGCGGAGCGGACCTCGCTCACGATTGGGCCGTGCCCCTCGGCGGCAAGGGCTGCCCCATAGAGCTTGAACCCGGATTCAATCGCCTCGCGCTGGTTGTCGTTCGTGAAG
>CAIJIA010000015.1 GCA_903820655.1 uncultured Chloroflexota bacterium | reverse complement strand
CTGGTCGTAGCCGGTGGCATCATCCCCGAAGCTGATCGACCAGAGTTGGAGCAGGCCGGCATCTCTGGAATCTTTGGGCCAGGAACCACGATCGCCGAGGTTGCCACCTTCCTGCGCGCGAATGCCCGTCGACGCTAAGCACCTCGCGGCGCGTCGCGAGCTGGCGCAGGGGATCAGCGCAGTCGAGCGTCCAGGACCCGCCGCGAATCAGCGCATCCAAGCGGCACTCGCCGCATCGGCGGCCGACGCGCGCAACGCCCTTGTTGTCGGACTGACTGGCGCGCCGGGAGCGGGGAAGAGTTCGCTCGCCGCAGCACTCGCCGACGTCGCCCGTTCCGCGGGTCGCCGCGTTGCGATCCTCGCGATTGATCCGAGCTCCCATGAGAGCGGTGGCGCACTGCTTGGTGATCGCGTGCGCATCGACGAACATCCCGACGACGATGGTCGCTTCACACGCTCCATTGCGACGCGCGGCAGCGGGCGCTCACTTGCACATGTCGCCGCCGCGGCAACGATTCTCGTTGAGGCGGCTGGGTTTGATCTGATATTTGTGGAGACCGTTGGCGCCGGACAGGCCGAGATTGGCATTGCGCGGCTCGCCGATGTGCTGCTCGTTGTAGAAGGACCTGAAGGTGGCGACGAAGTACAGGCGATGAAGGCGGGGATCCTCGAAGTTGCCGATATCGTCGCCGTGAACAAGTCGGATCGACCCGGGGCACAGGCGGCATTCGATCGCTTGCGCAGCGGCCTTGCACTCGGTGCCGGCGCGCCAGAACTCGCCCTCGTCTCTGCCACCGCTGGTGCTGGGATCAGTGAGCTCCTGACCACCATTGATGATCTGGGCGCGGGCCGCGGCGTACGCGGTCGTATTCGTCGTGTTGAGGCGCATCTGGTTGCCGCCGCCGAATCACACGTTGACGCGCAGGTGCGCGAGGCAACTGCGAGCGGTGCGCTTACCACGCGTGCTGAGCAGATCGTTGCGGGAGCACAGCCACTGACTGGTTCAATCACCGCACTCTTCGGGATTAGCGAGTCGCCCGATGCGTAAGCGTCTGGCCGCTGGTGCCCTCGCCGGTCTGATCGTTGCTGCGCTCGGTGGTGTCGGTGGGCCAGCGCTGCGCTTCGACGCGGCGATCCCTGCGCCGATCCTTGTAGGACCAGATGATGCATCACTACCAACGCTGAACCTCGTTGTTCTTGGCGACAGCTACGCGTCGGCGGCGCTCCCATTTGATCGCGGCACGCTGCAGGTGCTTGGTGCGCCAAGTGTCTGCGCCCGCGGCCCAGCCTGGCCACGACTCCTAATGCCGACGAACATGCGCCTCTCGCTGACCCACGTCTCGTGCAGTGGTGCCGTCGTGGCGGATCTGGTGGATCGCCGCATGCGTGCTGGTGAGATCCTGCAGGTGCAGGCGCTCAGCGCCGAGACCGACATCGTGATGCTCGGCATCGGCGGGAACGACGCCGGCTTCTCGGAGGTCTTCGCCGCCTGCCGCACCGAAGATGCGGCCGCCTGCGTCGCCGCGGGGGAGCGCATGAAGCCTCAGGCGGCGGCCCTCAGCGGCACGCTGGTGCGCCTCTACCGCACGGTGCTGGCTCAGGCGCCGAACGCCATCGTCATCGTGGTTATGTACGCCGACTCGCTCCCTGCGGCGGGCACCCCCGGCCTCGACGCGTGCGCCGCCCTGCGGGCGCCGGGCGACAGCATCTCCGACGCCGACCTTGGCGTGCTCGCTGAGTGGGGAACCGACATCGCCGACCGCGTCCGTGGGGCGATCGCCACCGTTAACGACCCGCGACTCCGCGTCGCCGACCTCGCCGACGCCTTCCTCGGCCATCGCCTCTGCGACCCTGAGCCGTACCAGTGGGGGAGGGATGGCGAGATCCCGTTCCACCCGAATGCGGCCGGCCATGCGGCCCTGGCAGCTCGCCTCTCCGCGGTGCTGGATGCCCTTGTTACCGAGGGAGCCGCCGCGCACCGGTAGCGCCGTAGCACGCTACGCCCCGCTCCTCTATTCTTCCGCGTGGGCCGGTAGCTCAGCGGTAGAGCAAGTGACTCTTAATCACTAGGTCGTGGGTTCGAATCCCACCCGGCTCACCAGTGAAGACTGGCGTTCCTTTCGAGACGATCCAGAGAGATCG
>CAIJIA010000014.1 GCA_903820655.1 uncultured Chloroflexota bacterium | reverse complement strand
TCTTTGAGCGCGGGCATGCGATCCTCGCAGGGCTACTCGATCTGCCGGTGCCGCCGGCGACGAGCCCAGCAACAACAGGGGAGGGTGCATGAGCAACCGAAGCGCCGAGATCAGTGCCGCCTACGACGCCGCGACTCCAGGGCTTGGCGCCGGGCACGCCCTCGAAGCAAAGCTCATCGGCCCCGCCGCCTACGCTGCGCGACTCTCCGCCGCGCGCGACGCGGTGAACGACGCCGGCCTCGATGCGGTGCTGCTCGGCTTCGGCGCCGACATGCGCTACCTCACCGGTTACGCCGCACCAGCACTCGAACGACTGACCATGCTGGTGATTACGGCAAACGGCGCACCCTCACTGATTGTTCCGCGACTCGAAGCGGGCATGGCCGGCGATGCGCCAGCGATGCGCGGCGGCCACGTGGCCTGCATTACGTTCGGCGAGACCGATGATCCGTTTGCCCTTGTCGCCACTGCGGTGAAGGCAGGTGGCCGACCAGGCTCTGCTGCGCGCGGTGTCGCTGTCTCCGATCGACTCTGGTCCACGTTCTTGATTCGCATTGAAGCTGCGCTGCGCACTCACGGCGCAATCACCCAGACTCAGCTGGCGTCACACGTGATTGGCAAGCTGCGCATGGTGAAGTCGGCCGAAGAGGCGGCGCTGCTGCGCGGCGCGGGCCGCGCGGTGGACACCGTCGTGATGGCAATCACGAGCGGCAAACTGCTTGGTCGCACCGAGAACGATGTGGCGCGCGAAGTGCGCGAGCGGCTCACCGGTGCTGGGCACGAGGTCTCATCGTTCGCCATCGTTGGCTCCGGTCCCAACTCGGCCTCGCCACACCACGAAGCCTCATCGCGCGTGATCAACGCGGGCGACGCAATCGTGCTCGACATTGGCGGCGTCTTTGGTGGCTACGGCTCCGACACCACGCGCTCTATCTGGGTGACTGGTCCGAATGGGGCGGTGCCGCCAACCGACGACTACCTGCGCCGCTACGAGATCTTGAAGCGCTCCCACCAGGCGGCGATGGATCATGTTCGCCCAGGGGTGAGCTGCGAATCGGTCGATGCCGCCGCTCGCGCCGTGATCGACGCGGCAGGAGAGGGGGCCCGCTTCTTCCACCGCACCGGGCACGGAATCGGGCTCGAGGAGCACGAGGATCCGTACATCGTGGCGGGGAACACCACGAAGCTCGTCCCAGGCCACGCCTTCTCCATTGAGCCAGGCATCTACGTTGAGGGGGTGAACGGCGCCCGCATCGAAGACATCGTGCTGTGTGGCGATAGTGCAGTCGATGCACTGAATCACACGAAGCGTGATCTCTACGTGGTGGCTGGATGAACGACGGCCCAGTCGCGAGCGCACAGCAGCAGGTTCGCCAGGCGACTCCGGCGCAGGTGCGTCGCATCGCCAAGGCGCGACCGTATGTGCCGCTGCATGACTTGCGACGAACCTACGGTCTCCCTGGTGACGAAGAGATCACCACGCGCATCGAGACGCCCGAAGGACCAGCATGGATTGGCCTCCCCGAGCGCGAGGCGCGCATCATCGAGAGTCTCGTTCGCGAAGGAGAGATCGCACTGATCTTTGCCGACTCACCGCGCGCCCGCGTGGTGCTCGGCTTCCACAGCCTAACGCTGCACGCTTAGGCGTCGACCCCTTCGCCGCGCAGCAGCGCGCGCTTGAAGGCAATCGGATCCGTTGCCCCGGGGCGCCAGCTGCTCCCAGCGCTACCCCCGAATCCGCCGATGCCGTTTGATGCCAGCACGCGATGGCAGGGGATCAGCACCGGCACGCGGTTCTTGCCGAGCGCACCACCGACGGCACGCGCGGCACGCGGCGACCCACTGGCCGCCGCAAGTTCTCCGTACGTAACCGTTGCACCGAAGCGCACGCTAGCTAACGCACGGAACACGCGCTGCTCAAACTCGGTCGCCCACGAAAGATCCACGGCGGCGAGTCGCTCTCGCGCACTGAGCTTTCCGCGAAGTGCGGCGTTCAGGATGCGGTTCACCTCGCGTGCGCTCGTGATCGGCTCGGTAGCGCGACGCGCTACAGCGCCAGTGCCCACAGGTGCAAACGGTGCGTGTGGGTCGAGGGCGATGGCGCAGATGCGGCCGTTCTCCACGGCCACCGGAAGCGCTCCCCACGGGCTCGACCATGAGTAGATCTGCATGCGCGCAGCCTAGCCGCAGGAGCGTATCGCTCAGGTGAGGCGTATACTCCCCCTGAGTATGTCAACCGAACTCGCTCCTGCGGCACCAGCGACCCCCGTGGCGGAGATTGCCCTCCCTGTCACGGGCATGACCTGCGCCTCGTGCGTGAACCGCGTGGAGCGATTCCTGAAGAAGGCCGACGGCGTGAGCGGCGCGAGCGTGAACCTCGCCACCTCGATGGCCACCATTCAATACGCGCCAGAGGCGACGGGTGTTGCCGATCTTGCTGCGGTCATTACCGCTGCAGGATACGAAGTGCCCGCCGCAGCGCTTGCCCTCGCCGGACGCGAAGGGGATGCCGATGCGCAAGAAGCGCGCGAAGCACTCGATGCTGAGCTGGTCGCGGCGCGCACCAAAGAGACACGCGGACTTCTTCGCGACGGGATCATCGCCACAGTTTTCGGTTTCGGTGCGATGGCCCTCATGCTGCAGCCGTGG
>CAIJIA010000013.1 GCA_903820655.1 uncultured Chloroflexota bacterium | reverse complement strand
GCCCGCCGTCGCGCCCGCACCCTTGCCACTGCGCGCCTTGCCGCCCACACAGATACGGCGGCCGAGCTCGGTGAAGTCGAGGTCTCGCGCCCATGGGCCGAGACGATCGTCGCCGTCGCCGTCGCCGCAGGCATCGCCCACTTCGCTACTGGCCCTGGGACCGTCTTGGCGGGCGCCGGTGCCGCCCTGCTCGGTGCGGTCGGGGTCAACGCCGTTCGACGTGCCGAGGTACGTGACCTCCCCGCGGGGGCCGAGGTGGTGCTTGGTGGCATGATCGCCCTCGCCATCGCCGGCGTGGTGCGCCTGGTTCCGACTGGAATCGGTGTGGTCATCGCGATCACCGCAGGGATCGGCATCCTCCGCGCCGTTATTGAGTGGGAGCTGCGACTGCGCCGGAGTGGTAGCGGCTCGCTCCACCGCGATCGGGTGGTCAGCCTGGCGGTCTTCACCCTTGTGCTCTTCGCTGCCTCGATCGGTATCTCGGCCCTCGTCCCAGGGATCGTGACGTTGCCGAGCACTCCGTCGGCGCGCCCGGACCCTGTTGGACCCCTCGCCGTCCTTGCCGTTGGCATCGGGAGCGCCGCAGTCGCCGCCCTCCTTGCCGCAGGCATGTCGAACCTTCGACGCGAGCGAACCTCGGCGATCGTGCGTGATGCCCTCGGCGCTGCGGCGCTGAACGGCGCAGCATCCATTCTCTTCGCCTCGGTCGGCGTCGCACGGCTCGCTGGACCAGCGGGCCTCGCCGTCCTCTTCTATGCCCGTGAGATTTGGGCGGCAACCCCCGAGGGGGAGCGCCGCGATCCTCGCCTGATCTTCGAAATCCTCGCCCTCACGCTCGCTACGGGGGTCGCCCTCCTCTGGATCGGGGTCGGTCGCTAGCGATCGGCTATCCTTCCGCAACAGCAGAGCGGGGGGCATCAGCCCGCATGCACTGAATTGAGGAGGCGCCCGTGACCCTCGCCAACGAGACCCCAACCACCCAGAAGCCGAGCCGCACCGCCAAGGAGCAGGCCGACATCGCCTTGAAGGCCGCCTCCGAAGGGCGCTGGAAGGATGCGAGCGAGGCGAACACGGCAATCCTCGCCCTCGGCGACACCATCAAGGTTGAGGAGCGCGTCGAGGCACAGAACCGTCTCGCCAAGTGCCTCTGGGAGCAGGGCGATCTCGCCGGCTCCAAGAAGGAGTACCAGGCAACCCTCGCGCTTGATCCACTCAATCGCATTGCCGAGCGCAACCTTGAGCGCCTGAAGGGCCTCATCAAGCAGGTTGGCAAGAAGACCACCGCAAGCACCGAAGGGGCAACGACGCCCGCCGGCATCTTCATTCAAGAGGCGGGGACCACCGGGTTCGCCGCACTGACGAATGTTGCCGATGCAGGCACCCTCGCGCAGGTCAACCCTGGTGACTCAGTCGAACTCATCGTTCTCGGCAATCGACTGATTGCCAAGGCGAACGGCGTGGAGATCGGCCGCGTCGAACCGCGCATCGCTGCACGACTCGTCAAGCTGATCGGCGACGGCAACAGCTACACCTCAGGAATCACCTCAATCAGCGGTGGTGATATTCGCATCATCATTCGTGAAGAGCACGTCAGCGCCGGCAATGTGGGCAAGGTCTCCTTCCCAACCGCCACGCGCACCAACGATGAGCGACCGTATACGAAGGGTTCGTTCTTCCGCGATGACGAGGGCTTCGGCGATGATGATGAGGACACCTACGAAGAGGAGACGCCGATCGCTGAACGACCGAGCGTTGAGCCTCCGGAGAAGACCTCTGACGACGCATTCCTTCCTGAGAGTGAAGAGGCTGGCGGCAACAACGACGATTAGTCACAGATAGGCGGAGGGCGTTCACGTGGATCGCAGCGCCGCCCGGCTCACCGCCGCACTCGTGCCGCCCGCATCAGCCCCCGTCGCATCAGCACGTGACCAACTGGCCGTTGATCTCACTGCGCGCAACGGCGCCTTGGCGCTGGCGAGCACTCGACGTGAGTTTCGCAGCCTGCTGCATGCGCGCGATGCTGTAGACGAATGGATGATTGCAGCAGAACTTCGCCCACCAACGGTGCGCGCCTACGAGGCCGCCGCGTCTGAACTTCTCGCGTCGGCATCGGAGGCGCTCGACGCCGGATGGCAGAGCAGTTGTGCCGCCTGCGGGCAGGCCGTCCGCGTTGCCGCCTGGCGCTGGGAGGAGGCGCTTGATGCTGATCGCGAACACGCACAGCCCACTGCGCGTCGCGCCACCTGCGCCGCCTGCCGAGCCCTTGGGCGACGGGGTGGGGACGCTGCGACGATGCTCCCCAACGAGGTTGCCGCCGCTCGCCCCTTGGAGCCTGGGGTCCGCACTCGGGTTGATGGTCGCTTTGCTGGCGCCGTTGACGGCGCTGCGGCACGCTGGAGCACCCGTCAACTGCGCTCCCTTGATGCCCTGAGCAGCGCCCTCGACGCCTCGAGCGAGAGCGCCGTGATGCTGGGGGCGCTACGCCTCACGCTGACCGAAGCGGCGCTGGCGATGGCTCGGCCACTGCGTGCTGGGCGGGCCTGGTGGGAGATCGCCCCGTGGCAGGCCCTCCTCGATGCCATTGACGCCCGCCGCCGCATCTACCTGACCGCTCAACCCGTCCCATCGCAGCTCACCATGAGTAGTGATCTCTCTGCGCTCACCTATCCAGGGGGTGGCACGATCGTGCTGCGCGGCGGGGTTGCCGCGCGCACGACACTAGCGACACTTGTCACGCGCACCCCTGCAATTCGTATCGCGCTTCTGCGAGTCACTGTGGGTGGCAGTGCCGACGAACTCAGCGACCGTGCGATTGCCGCCCGTTGGGCTGGCGAACAGAGTGAGTCCGACCCACTCCTTGTCGCGCTGCAATCAAATAGCGCAGTGACAATCGCCGCGGCACTGGCGCGACTCCTGGTCGCGATGAATCCGCTAGTGCGCCATGACCCGCTCTTAGTGATTGATCTTGATGATCACCCTGAACAGCTGGCCGGCGTCTTGACGGCGATCAGCCTTGCCGGAGGTGCAGGCAGGGTCACCCGTCGACTTGACGACGACCGAAGCCCTGGGATCACCGTGACGGCGCGGTTGAGCGATCCAGCGCTGCAGAAGCTGCAGCCCCGTAGTCAGATTGCACTCATCAGTGACCTGGTGGTCGCACATGGTGAGCCCGTTACGCCGCGGCAGATCCTTCCCGCCTACGCAGTGGCGCGCGCCGGTGCGGCACATGCAGCAGGGGAGCTGCTCGATGCAGCAGCGTTTACCGAAGAGCTGCGCGGTGTTATCGATCTACATGCAACGCTTCGTCCCGCCGGCTCATTTGATCAGTTGATCGCCGTGGCTGAAGGACGTATCTTTGTGGAAGGGCGGGCGGAGCGTGAGCGCCTGGCAACCCCAGCCGCCGATCGAGCCGATGCTGCCGCCTTCGCACTGGTTGACGCACTCAGCGCAGGAGAGGGTGTTGATGAGGCCCTCGTGGCACTCGATGCCGATCCTGTTGGCATGAGTCCAGAGCTGCGCAGCGCGATGCTGGAGGCGTACACCAGCATGGTCGATGGCG
>CAIJIA010000012.1 GCA_903820655.1 uncultured Chloroflexota bacterium | reverse complement strand
GCGTTCATCCATACGACGAAATTCAGTGGGAGACCCGCACCGCATCCATCGGCAACGAGAGCGGTAAGAGCGTCTTCGAGCAGAAGGACGTTGAGGTGCCCGCCTCATGGTCACAGCTCGCCACCAACGTTGTGGTCTCCAAGTACTTCCGCGGCCACGTTGGAAGCCCAGAGCGCGAGACGAGCGTTCGTCAGCTGATCGGTCGTGTAACCGGTCAGATTGACGCATGGGCTGAGCAGCAGCACTACTTCAAGTCCGATGAGGACCGCGCCGCTTTTGTTGCCGAGCTGACCCACCTGCTCGTCAACCAGAAGATGGCCTTCAACTCGCCAGTCTGGTTCAACGTTGGCGTTGAGAAGCGCCCACAGTGCTCGGCCTGCTTCATCAACGGAGTGCAGGATTCGATGTCATCGATCATGGACCTCGCGAAGACCGAGGCGATGCTCTTCAAGTTCGGTTCGGGCGCAGGTTCAAACC
This sequence comes from uncultured Chloroflexota bacterium, assembly GCA_903820655.1. GTDB lineage: Bacteria > Chloroflexota > Limnocylindria > Limnocylindrales > Limnocylindraceae > Limnocylindrus. The sequence continues at coordinate 10,269 of CAIJIA010000012.1, read as the reverse complement.
TCTCCCCGATCCGCAGCGCCAAAGAGAAGATGAGCGGCGGTGGCACCGCCTCCGGTCCTGTCTCGTTCATGAAGGGCTTCGATGCCTTCGCTGGTGTTGTGAAGTCCGGTGGCAAGACGCGCCGCGCGGCGAAGATGGTCATCCTCGATGTGCAGCACCCCGACATCGTGCAGTTCATCGACTCCAAGGTCAGCGAAGAGAAGAAGGCCTGGGCACTCATTGAGGCGGGCTATGACGCCAGCTTCACCGGTGAGGCTTATGGCTCGATCTTCTTCCAGAACGGGAACCATTCGGTGCGCGTCACCGATGAGTTCATGCAGGCGGTCGAGAGCGATGGCACGTGGCAGACACGCGCCGTTGTTGGCGGCGAGCCAGTAGAGACACTCAAGGCACGCGAAGTCTTCCGCAAGATGGCGGAGGCTGCGTGGGTCTGCGGCGACCCTGGCATTCAGTACGACACGGCGATCAATGACTGGCACACGTCGTCGAACACGGACCGCATCTATGCGTCGAACCCGTGCTCGGAGTACATGTTCCTCAACGACACCGCCTGCAACCTGGCCTCACTGAACCTCATGAAGTTCGTGCGCCCAGATGGCGAGTTCGACGTGGAGTCCTTCAAGTACGCCTCGCGGCTGACCCTGCTCGCGCAGGAGATCCTCGTGGACAACTCGTCGTACCCAACGCCGATGATCGATGAGAACAGCCACCGATTCCGCCCACTCGGACTCGGTTACGCCAACCTCGGCGCGCTCTTGATGAGCCGTGGCTTGGCATACGACTCCGACGAGGGTCGAGCCTACGCAGGCGCGATCACCTCGATCATGACCGGCGAGGCCTACGTGCAGTCAGCCGAGACGGCGGCGGCACACGGCGGACCGTTCCTTGAGTACAAGAAGAACGAGAAGCCGTTCCTTCGCGTGATCGGCAAGCACCGTGACGCCTCGTACAAGATCCCAACGGCAACGCTGCCGAAGGACTTAGCGAAGGCGGCAACCGATGCCTGGGATCGAGCGCTCGACCTCGGCACGAAGCACGGCTTCCGCAACGCACAGGTGTCGGTCTTGGCGCCAACCGGAACGATCGCGTTCATGATGGACTGCGACACGACCGGCATTGAGCCAGACATCGCCCTGATCAAGTACAAGAAGCTCGTCGGCGAAGGCTTCCTCAAGATCGTCAACCAGACGGTCCCAGAGGCGCTCGTCAAGCTCGGCTACAACGCCGAGCAGGTCGCCGCGATCCTCAAGTACATCGACGAGCAGGAGACGATCGAGGGGGCGCCTGGTCTGAAGGACGAGCACCTCTCCGTCTTCGACTGCGCGTTCAAGGCGAAGAATGGCCAGCGCTCCATCCAGTACATGGGCCACGTGCGCATGATGGCGGCGGCGCAGCCGTTCCTTTCCGGCGCAATCTCCAAGACGGTGAACATGCCAGAGGCTGCCACCGCCGAAGAGATCGAGAGCGTCTATCTGCAGGGCTGGAAGCTGGGCCTGAAGGCCATCGCGATCTATCGCGACGGCTCGAAGCGCTCGCAGCCGCTCAACACCAGCAAGAAGAAGGACGAAGCGGCAATTGCCGAAGTCGCCGCTGCGATCTTGCCTGGTGCCGGTGCAGCGCGACGACGCCTGCCAAAGGAGCGCACGGCAATCACCCATCGCTTCGAGATCTCCGGCCAAGAGGGATACCTCACGGTCGGTCTCTACGAGGATGGTCAGCCGGGCGAGATCTTCTTGAAGATGGCGAAGGAGGGCTCCACCGTGAGCGGCCTCGTCGACAGCTTCGCGACCTCCGTCAGCGTGGCGCTGCAGTACGGCGTGCCACTCCGTGACCTGGTCAATAAGTTCGCCCACGTGCGATTCGAGCCAAGCGGATTCACCGGCAACGCCGAGATCCCACTGGCCAAGTCGATCGTGGACTACGTCTTCCGTTACCTCGGAAGCCGCTTCCTGCCAGCCGGCGATCGCGAGATCCTCGGCCTGCAGGAGCGCACCGATGGTGGTCCGGTCCTCGGCGCCCTCCCAGCCACGGTTCGCGTGGGTGCGGTGGAGTCGTGCGGACCGAACTGCACCTGCGGCAAGGGCGGCAGCGCAACGGGGTCGGTCTCGGCACCAGTTGCCATCACCACCCCAGCGCCAGTAGCTGCTCCAGCCGCACCTGCGGCAACGGGCGGTGTGCTTGCGGTCGCTGGGCTCGGCTTCCAGAACCAGTCCGATGCACCGGCGTGCATGGAGTGCGGCGCGATCATGGTGCGCAATGCAGCCTGCTACAAGTGCATGACCTGCGGTACGACGAGCGGCTGCAGCTGATCCAACGCGGAACCTGGTGCAGAGCACGCCCCGGTCGCCTTTGGCGGCTGGGGCGTTCTGCTACAACTGAGCGAAGAGGAGGCCACCGATGCAAAACGCCACAGGGAGCCAGGCTCGTCTCTCCATCGTCGCTCTCCTCGCCATCGCCCTGGCAACCAGTGCTTGTGGCGAAGCGGTCATCGAATCGCCGAGCCCAACCGCCAGCTTCATCCCCAGTGGCACGATTGACTGGCAGAGCTGCCCCGTTACCGACCCTGTGACGGGCGGAAACCCTGAACTCCTCTGCGCCACGATCACCGTGCCACGCGACTACCTGACGCCTGATGGACCAACGATTGAGCTTGCCGTCGCCCTCCTCCCCGCCGCTGACCAGGCGAACAAGGTCGGCCCACTCCTTCTGAACTTTGGTGGCCCCGGCGCATCGGGCATCAACATCCTTGCCGAGTCGGGACGCGGTGTGGTGCCAGCAGAGATTGGCAACCGCTTCGACCTCGTTTCGTGGGATCCGCGCGGCGTCAATCGCAGCGCGCCCGTCGAGTGTCTGAGCGACTCCGAGATGGATGACTGGGCGGCCACGCCGGGGATTCCCGATCGACCAAGTGCCGCAGATTGGGCCTCGGCGCTCAGCGATGCGCAGTGGTTCGCCGACAAGTGCAAGGCGGGCACTGGCGAAATGCTTGCCTACATTGGCACCACCGCATCGGCGCGCGACATGGAGAGCATCCGCGTCGGCCTCGACGTGCCGAAGCTCGATTACCTTGGATTCAGTTACGGCACCGCCCTCGGCGCGGTCTATGCAACCCTCTTCCCTACATCAACCGGCCACATGATTCTTGATGGCGCCGTTGACATGGCGCCGACCGACGAATCGGAATACGGCGAACAGGGTGTCTCGATTCAGGGTGCGCTCAATCGCCTCTTCGCCTGGTGCGATGCGGACACCGCATGCCCATTTGGCGGCGGTAAATCACGCGCCGCATTTGATGCGCTGATGGACAGCCTTGATGATCGGCCAATTGTGCTGGAAGACGGCCGCTCCCTAAACGCGACGCTCGCCTGGACTGGCGTGGTCATGACGCTCTACAACCGCGACTACTGGGATTACGCCGTACAGGGCCTCGCGGGGGCGAGTGAGGGTGATGGATACCTGCTGAGCCTTCTCGCCGACGCATATAACGATCGTGCGGAAGACGGCACCTATAAGTCCAACATCATGGAGGCCTTCCCGGCGATCAGCTGTATTGATTCACCAACAACGCCGTCGATCGCGCGCTACAAGGCGATCTACGAGAAGTTTGTGAGCAAGGCGCCAGACTTTGCCGCGGGCCAAGCATCTGGTGGCCTCCTCTGTGGTGTTTGGCCGTATACGAGTGCTGATCCGCTGCCAGCCTTAGTCAATGGTGCCGGCGCTGCACCGATCTTGGTGGTCGGCACCACGGGCGATCCCGCAACGCCCTACGCCTGGGCACAGCGCATGGCAGACCTTCTCGAGAGTGGCCACCTGCTGACCTACGTCGGCGAGGGGCACACCGGTGTCGGCGGCAAGAGCGCCTGCATCGATCAGGCCGCTATTGCCTTCCTTGTGAGTGGCACCCTGCCCGCTGAGGAGACGCGCTGCAATGACTGAGCGCCTCATCGTGGGCGTCTACGGTTCGGCGCGCCTTCCAGAGAGTGATCCCCGCTGGGTCAACGCCTTCAGCATCGGTGCGGCACTCGCCGAGGCTGGATTCACGGTAGCCACCGGCGGCTACGAGGGGATCATGGGGGCCGCCTCCCGCGGGGCCAAATCAGCGGGTGGTGAAGTGCTTGGCTACACCGTCACCTCGTGGGATGGCCTCCAAGCAAATGAGGCGGTCACGCGTCGCATCGATTCTGCCGACCTCTTCGACCGGTTGCGCCTCTTCTCGCAGGCGGATCTCCTGATCGGCCTCGATGGCGGGATCGGCACTCTCGCCGAAATCGCCGTCGCCTGGAACCTGCTGCAAGTCAGTGATGCCCGACCACTCCTGCTCGTCGGCGACGCCTGGATAGAGCTCATTGACCTCGTTCGACGGCGCCTGGTTGTCGGCCCCGCCGACCTCGAGATCGTGCACGTTCTGCCCAGCGGCACCCCCGCGAGCATGGTGCTGGCTGAGGCGCGCCTGCTGATGGGTGCGCGACTTGGCCATGGTGCTCCCTGGGAGGCATCACACGGCGCGCCCTCCCCCGCGGAGCGGTAGGATCCTCCAGATGTTCACACAATCTGCTCCCGCCATCGCAATCGACGAGACCACCCCCGACGCTGTCACGCCGATGGTCCAGGAGGAGTTTGACCCGGGCCTAGTCATGACCTGCTGCGCCAACTGCGGGAAGCAAATGATTGATCGCAAGTGCAAGATGATCTGTGAGTGCGGCTACTTCCTCTCCTGCTCGGACTACTACTGAGATGAGCGAGAAGCAGAAGAGCGGGATTCCGAAGAACCCAGGTCGTCACGACCTTGGGATGAAGGCGACGATGCTCTTCCCGGACCGCGAGATCGTCGAGCGCTCCTATGTGCCCATCGTCTACACCGCCTGCCGCACCTGCTACTCCGAGTTGCCACCAGAGGAGATCTATCGCCGCGCCGAGGCGGGCGAAATTGATCCGGCGAAGCAGCGTGAGTTAGTCAGCCGCGTCATTGAGTCGGGACACGGCAGCACCATTGAGCACATCGTCTTCACCTTCGCCATCACTGGCGTCACCCGAACCCTCAGTCACCAGCTCGTGCGCCATCGCGCCGGCGTCGCCTTCGATCAGCAGTCGCAGCGCTATGTGACGTTCAAGAAGGCGGCAACGATGCTCCCCGGATCGGTCGCAGAGGCTGACGAGACGGTCCGTGCGCGGTTCGAAGAGGCGACCCAGGGTGCGCTCGGCCTCTACGGCGACCTCGTGGCCGCGGGGATCCCCGCCGAAGATGCACGATTCGTCTTCCCCAACGCCACACGCACCAACCTGATCATGACCGTCAACCTGCGCGCCCTCATCCACATGTCGGGGCTGCGCCTCTGCACCATGGCGCAGTGGGAGATCCGCCGCCTCTTCCAGCTCATCCGCCACGAAGTGTTTGCGGTCAGCCCGTTCCTCGGCAGCTTCCTCGCCCCGAAGTGCGTGCCACTCGGCTATTGCGACGAATCAGGCAACAAGGATGGCCACTGCCCAATTCGACCACACAAGGATGAGGTGCTTGGCGCATGGGCCGCCAAGGCAGCTGAAGCGAAGGCAAAGGGGCGCGCACTACCGCTCGCATAACAACTGAGGAATCCCCACGACTCCCCGAGATCAGGGAGGATGAGGGGGTGAAGCCTGCCAGCCCCAATCGAACCCGCACCGCAGTCTCACCCGTTCGCGCCGCCCTGCTCACTACGGTGCTTCCTGGCGCCGGGCACTGGCTCCGTGGCAACCGTCGACAGGCAGCCCTCTTTGCTGCGCCACTCCTCTCCCTGCTCGCCTCGGTGCTGCTCATCACGCTGGTTGGTGGCACAACACAGCTCCTCATCATTTTGGTCACTCCAGGGGCACTCTTGGCGCTTGGCCTGCTGAACCTTGTCGTTGGCGGATGGCGTCTTGGCGCAACGGCACATCTCGTGCACGGGTCGCGACTGCCGAAACGCGACCGAGCCATTGTGCTAATCGCAGCACTCCTCCTTATCGTGGCGCCACACGTTGCCGTTGGGCGCTCGCTGATCGCGTTTGATCAACTCCTCAATGAAACGTTCGCCGAAGTTTCACCAAGTCCTGATCCGAGTGTCACCAGTCCAGGGTCTGCGGGAGGCTCACCCTCCCCCGGTACCTCAACTGCCGCAAGCCCTGGCGCCGTGCCCCCACGCGGAGATGGCACTGGAACACTCCCTTCGCTAACCGTCACCACGCCGTGGGCTCGCCCTGGCGAGATCCCATGGGGCGACGACGGCAAATTTGATCTGCTCCTGCTCGGCTCTGATGCGGGCACAGACCGGTGGAGTCGACGCATGGATGTGATGCTGCTCGTTGAGGTTGATGTCGCCACCGGACGAGTGGCAATGTTCGGCTTCCCGCGCAACATGGTGAATGTGCCGCTCCCCCCTGGTGCAGCCCGCAACGCGAGTCCATGTGGCTGCTTCACGAAACTCCTGAACGAGGTCTATACCGACGCCACCTTCTACTACCCGCAGCTTTGGCCTGGAGAAGGGAGCGTCTCAGGGATCGCCGCGGTCCGCGCCACCATCTCGGAACTTACGCAGCGACCAATTGACGCCGTGCTCGTTGCCGACCTCTGGGGCGTCATCAAGGTGGTTGATGCGATGGGCGGTATCGACATGAACGTAACGGAACCTATCTCCGACAAGAACTATCCGGACCCAGTGCTCGGCTCGATCCAACTGCGCATTGATTCTGGGCTGCAGCACTTCGATGGGCGGCTCGCCCTCGCCTACGCACGGAGCCGCCACCAAGACTCTGACTACGGCCGCATGCGGCGCCAGCAGGCGCTCCTACTGGCGATTCGGGATCAACTCGGCGCAGCAACAATTCTGAATGCTCCAGCACTCGCTTCAGCCGCGAAGGGGTATGTGTGGACTGACCTGCCGCGCAGCTCGCTGCCGAATCTGGTGGACCTCTTCTCGCGCGCCGCAACGGCGCAGGTGCGCCTCTACCGCTTTGCGCCGAGCGCCTATCCGGCGTATCTAAACGCAGCGACCATCGCGAAAATTCGCAGCGTGATCGCGAACGCGTTCCCTGGCGTACCGTCGCCATCACCGAGCCCGTCGGAGTCACCGTCTTTCAGCCCTGAGGTGTCGCCGAGCGCGCCAGAGAGCGCCGCTCCGTAGGGGGAAAGAGTTCGCCCGAGAGGCCATCCGATGTTGGGGGCGACGTTTGCACGCCGGTTCCCCTCCGCTGTGAGATCGGATCGAGTCGCCCCAGCCGTAAAGCTGAAACTCCCAGGTGACCCTCCGCTCCGCCGCTACGAGTTGCCCCGCGCTTTGGTGGTCATTCACCAGCACCGTCAGTTGCCTGTCGGTTCGATCCCGTCATCGCCACAGTTCGTGCCGCCTGGCCGATTGCTCGGTCGGCGGGTTCACCGCTGGCCCCTTCGGGCTACGAGTAGCATCGCGGAGCTAACCCTCTGGCAGAAGGGACTTATCAACGACTTATCGTTGCGGCTGGGGAGAGTTTTCCACCGATCTCGCGAGGCGGAGGTTGATTGTGGATAAGTCCGTTCTACTCGTCGGCGGCGCCCGTGTTCGCGCGAATGACTTCAACGATCGACGAGTCAGCAAGGGTGGTTACGTCTCCGAGATTTCGGCCCTCGGCAATGTCGCGTAGAAGACGCCGCATGATCTTTCCCGAACGGGTCTTCGGGAGCTCCGGCACAAATTCAAGGTGCTTCGGCTTCGCGATCGCGCCAATGCTCTTCCCCACGTGGCCACGCAGCTCTTCGAGCAGCGCCGGTGTTGGGTCGATCCCCTTCTTCAGGATTACGAAGCCAACGATCGCCTGGCCGGTGAGGGGGTCGCTCTTCCCCACGACCGCCGCCTCAGCGACGGAGTGGTGATCAACGAGTGCCGACTCAACTTCGATGGTGCTGATGCGGTGCGCCGAGACGTTCATCACGTCGTCCACCCGCCCAAGGAGCCAGAAGTAGCCCTCAGCATCACGGCGGGCCCCATCGCCCGCGAAGTAGGAACCGGGGAATCGGCTCCAGTACGTCTCCTTGAAGCGCTCTGGGTCGCCCCAGATGCCGCGCAGCATCGACGGCCACGGGTTGGTGAGGGTGAGGTAGCCACCGGAACCGAGCGGCACACTCTTCCCCGAGTCGTCAACGACGTCGGCCGAGATGCCAGGGAGCGGGAATGTCGCAGAGCCAGGCTTGGTGGTGGTCACACCAGGGAGCGGGCTGATCAGAATTGATCCCGTCTCGGTCTGCCACCAGGTATCCACGATCGGCGTGCGGTTGCCACCGATGAGTTCGCGATACCAGAGCCACGCCTCGGGATTGATCGGCTCACCCACGGAGCCAAGCAGTCGCAGGGAGCTGAGGTCGTGCCCCTTCGGATGCTCATCGCCCTGACGCATGAAGGCGCGAATCGCCGTTGGTGCGCAGTAGAGGATCGTGACCTTCAACTCTTCAACGATCGACCACCAGCGATCCCATGCGGGCGTATCGGGCGTCCCCTCGTACATGACCTGCGTTGCACCGTTGCTGAGCGGGCCGTAGACGATGTAACTGTGTCCGGTCACCCAACCAACGTCGGCGGCGCACCAGTAGACGTCGTCGGGCTTGATGTCGAAGACGGCGCGATGCGTGAAGGTAGCGCCGAGCAGGTAGCCAGCGCTGGTGTGCATGATCCCCTTCGGCTTCGCCGTGGTGCCGCTGGTGTACAGCAGATAGAGCAACTGTTCGGCCGGCATCGGGTCGGCCGGGCACTCAGCTGGCTGACCTGGCACGAACTCGTGCCACCAGTGGTCACGGCCCGCCTGCATCGCGGTAGTGCCAGCGGTGCCTGCCTGACGACGCTGATAGACGAGCACACCGGTGATGGATGGAGAGCTCTTGAGCGCCTCGTCGGCGATCGGCTTCAGTTCGAAGAAGTTCCCCTTGCGGTAACCGCCGTCGGCGGTGATCAGCACCTTCGCCGTGGCATCGTTGATGCGATCGGCAAGTGCGTTTGCTGGGAAGCCGCTGAAGACGACGCTGTGGGCTGCGCCGAGCCGAGCGCAGGCGAGCATGGCGATCGCCACCTCAGGGACCATCGGCATGTAGATGGCGACGCGGTCGCCTTTCGTTACGCCGAGCGCCTTCAGCGCATTGGCGGTCTTCTGAACTTCGCGCAGCAGGTCGTTGTAGGTGACGGTACGACGGTCGCCTGGTTCGCCGATCCAGTGGAAGGCCACCCTCTCGCCGCGGCCCGCCGCAACGTGCCGATCTACGCAGTTCTCTGAAACGTTGAGTTCGCCGTCGTCAAACCACTTTGCAAATGGGAGGTCCCACTCCAGGGTCTTCGTGAAGGGCGTACGCCAGGTCAGCAGTTCGCGAGCCTGCTCGGCCCAGAAGGCGACAGGGTCGGCTGCAGCACGCTCATACAGGTCGGCGCGGGCGTTTGCCGCTGCGGCGGATGCCGCGTCGGGCGGGAACGAGAGCCCCTCCGCCTGAAAAGTTTCGATCCCGTGCTGCTCTGGTGCGTCGCCCACTAGCCGGCAGCCTCCTCGTCGTCTTCCACCTCGTGCTCCTGCTCTTCCGCATCGTCGTCCTTGAGGTGCGGCACGATGCCGGCGCGACGTTGGCTGCCGCTCCAACCCAGCTTGGTGCTGATCTGCTGAGCGGCGTCCCGCGCTGCGGTCACGAGGGTGGGCAGAGTTCCGGGAGTGACTCGCGTGGCGGCTCCCCACACCACGACAGTAGCGATGACGGTGCCGCGCGCATCCCAGATCGGCACAGCGGCGGCGGTGATTCGGTCGTCCCATTCGCCAATGGCTACCGAGTAGCCGCGGCGGCGAATGGTCGCGAGCTCCTCGAGGAGTGAGCGAGGGTCAGTAATCGTTCGCGGCGTATAGCGAACCAAACCGCGTCGAGCGATCGCGAGGACAGTGCGCTCTGGCAGTGATGCCAGCAGCACCTTGCCTGAGGCGATGGCGTGCATGGCGATCGGCCGACCGGTGATGTCTGGCATCGGCGTAAGGTTCGGCCCGTCGATTTGGCAGATCGCTACCGACGCAGCGACCCCGTCAAAGACTTCGAGGCTGACCGTCTCATGGGTCGCCTTGGCGAGTGCCTCCATCTCTGGGAGGGCAATCGCGCGCAGGTCGAGGGTGCGCTCGGCAGATTGCGCGAGACGAATGATGCCGACGCCGAGACGGAAGTGTCCGCTCTCGCGATCCTGCTCCACGAGGCCACGGCGCTCCAGCGTAGAGAGGAGCCGGCTCACCGTTGACTTGTGGAGGTCGAGGGAATGCGAGAGGTCGGTG
>CAIJIA010000011.1 GCA_903820655.1 uncultured Chloroflexota bacterium | reverse complement strand
CGCATCGGCCTTGCCGGCCCCCGGGGCGAGGGCAATCACCGCGCGTGCGCTGGAGAGCACGCCGAGCGAGAAGGTAAGTCGAGGCACGTGTGGCTCAATGTGCGTTGGGGCTGGAACCCCCGCGGCGACCGGCGCCCCCTCAAGCGCGAGCGGGGAGCCAGGGAAGACGCTCAGGCAGTGACCGTCGCCGCCAATGCCGATCAGCACCAGGTCAAAGATAGGGAAGCCCGTTGCGGTGTGCAGTACCCCTGCCGAACGGATCTCGGCGAGGTACGAGCCAACAGCAGCCTGGGCATCAACGGCTGTCGTTGGCCAAACGTGAACGTTGCTGGGCGAGAGAGGCGAAGGGGCGCCCGTGGCACTCGCGCTCAACAACTGGGCGTCCAGCGGGGTGACGTTCGAGAGCAAGTCGGCTCGTGGCACGAAGCGGTCATCACCGAACCAGATCTGTGTTTGCGCCCATGGCATGCGTGCGGCTCGTGATGGCTCGCGCAGTGCGCGATAGAGTGCCGCCGGCGTTGAGCCGCCCGTTGTGCAGAGATGAAAGACTCCGCGTGCAGCGACAGCAGCAGTAGCCGCCTCAATGATGTGGTCCGCAGCGGCCTCTGCAACGCCGCTGGCGTCGGCGAGGATGCGAACCGCGGGGAGGCTCATCCGATGAGCGCGCTCATGGTGCGAAGGATCGCTGGTGATAGTGGATCCACTTCGCCGAACTCGAGCGACTCACTCAACAGTGTCGCCTCGGTCCAGCGAGGTGCCTGGAAGGTTCGCTCGTGCACCACGGTCCCATTGATCTTGGCGATTGCACGCGTTGAGGTGGAATCGGCGCGCACCTCAAGCTCGAAGTGATCCCCGCGTCGATCTGCAGCAATGCGTACCGCGGTCGTTGTGCCAGCGCCGAGCACCGACTCGACGGGATTCAGCTCAACAGCGATCGGATGGCGCAGCTGGTCATGCAGCTCAGCACGCCACCCAGCGCCATCCGCAAGGTGCAACGGTGTTTTGATTGAGGCCTTGAGCCGTGAGGCGAGCCATGCCACGTGATAGGCGGGGCGTACGACGTTGATGGATGCGCTTGACCCCTTGCCGCCCGAGTAGTCAATCGAGATCGTGTTGATGGCGTTCAGGAACGGCGCAGCCGACTCTTCGTCGAACATCGTCGCAATGGAATCTCGCCATCGACCCTGGCGCAGTAGTGCGAAGTCGGTGAGTGCAACACCGGCACTCTCAGCTGCGGCGAAGAGGGTGCGAATGGTTGCGAGGCCGTCGCTGGGTTGCGTTGCGCCATCAATGATCACGCGATCAACACCGCGCAAGAGTTGACGAACGTCGTTCTCAGCTGCGTTTACTGGGGCATCCCACCAGAGGAGTGTTGGAAGGTCGTGGAGCGAGAGCGGCGGCACGATGCTGGCGAGGTGATGCGCGGCAGGGCCACCAACATCGATCCAGAGTAGTTCGGTGCAGGCCGAGGTTCCATCACCGCGTGGCGTAACGGCGCAGAACACTTCAAGGCGTGCAGCGAAAGTAGCGGGGCCCTCTGGGTCACGCGGAACAATGAAGAGGGTGCGCGATGGGTTGCGCGGTAGCGTCGCCAGGATGGAGGCCGCGTGCGCAGCACGTTCTGCGCCGTTGGCAACAACGGCAAGGTTCATCACGCCCGTGCGCACCGCAATCGGCTCGGTCGTGGTTGCGTCGGCAGG
>CAIJIA010000010.1 GCA_903820655.1 uncultured Chloroflexota bacterium | reverse complement strand
GGTAGCGATGGCGCCACCGAGGGTGATGGTTCAGGTTCACTCGTGGCAGAGGCCGTTGCACTTGGCCGTGGCGTACTGGTATCGGATCCCCCGTCAAAGAGCGAGCCAATTGCGCCGAGGATGATCAGCCCAACAATGAGCGTGCCGCAGCCAGACTGGGTCGAGCGCATTGACGCACGCATGATGTTCATTGATCAGCCCTCTGAGAGCGCGATCGCGATGGCACAGCAGGCAAGGGCGAGGGCGCTCACCTCCCAGCCGCGCTGGCGCAGTGCGCGAGGCACACGAGTGCTCAACGTCACACCAAGGGCCAGGAGTATCCCGCCAGCGGTGAGGAGCACTGGCGAAGATGTGGGTGGCGCGCTGATCAGCAGAAGGAGATAGGTAAGCCCGTGGAGGAGCGCAATGAAGACGATAGTGCGCTGATGGCCGAGCCGCACCACGGCGCCGTTGGCGCCGACCGATTTATCGAGTTCGCGATCGGCAAGTGCATTCTGCAGCGCTAGTGCACTGCCACCAGGCAGCGCAATCAAGCAGAGTGTTGTGATTGCGGCGGGGAGTGGGGCCCCCGCAGCACTCCACGAAAATGCCGGAATGAGTGCGACCCCTAGGGCAAACGGAAGAAACGAGATTGGCGTGCGCTTGATCCCCGCGTTATAGAGATAGCCAAGGGTTGCACCGGTTGCGGCGAGCGCTGCACTCGTTGGACTGAGCGCAGATGCGGCGGCGAACCCTGCAGTTGCGGCGATGACCACCATCAGCCGTGCCTCACCGGGTGAAACGTTTCCGCCGACCAGCGGCTTCTCTACCCTCCCTTTGTCGCTCGCCTGATCAAGGAGGTCGTTCATCGCACCAATGGAGGTATGCACTCCAAGCATGGTGAGGGCCGCGAGTGCCGCTTGACTGGTTGAGCCCCCAGCGATTGTGGTGAGGGCAGCCGCGATGAGCGCATTGAGCAGGGTCGGCAGCGGGTGCGTAAGACGCAGGAGACCAGCGAAATGGGCCATATGACGAGCCTACCCTGACAGGGGTAGGATTGCGAACATGGCACCTACCCCCGCAATCGTCGTTACGGACCTCGTCAAGCGCTACAAGGGCGCTGACCGCAACGCCGTCGATGGCGTCTCCTTCTCTGTCGAGCAGGGATCCCTCTTCGCCCTCCTCGGGCCGAACGGCGCTGGTAAAACCACCACGATCAGCATCCTTACGACCACCCTCGCCGCAACCTCGGGGAGCGTGCAGATCGCCGGCGCCGACCTGGCGCAGGACCAGTCAGAGGTTCGCCGTCGCGTCGGCATCATCTTCCAGAAGCCGTCGCTCGATCGCGCCCTGACGGGCGAGGAGAACTGCCGCTTCCACGCTGCGCTCTATGGCGCCTACGCCTATCGCCCATCGTTCTCACTCATGCCGCAGGAGTACCGCGACCGCGTTGTTGAGCTGGGCGCACTTGTTGGCCTTGACCGCGACGATCTCTTTAAGAAGATCTCCAAGTATTCCGGCGGCATGCGTCGCAAGCTGGAGATCGCCCGTTCACTGTTGCACAAGCCGCAGGTGCTCTTCCTCGACGAGCCGACCGTTGGCCTCGATCCAGAGTCGCGTCGCTCGGTCGCCGGCTACCTCGACGCCATTCGTCGCAGCGAAGGAACCACCATGGTCCTTACGACGCACTACCTCGACGAGGTGGAGATCGCCGATCGGGTTTGCATCATCGATCGCGGCAAGATTGTGGCGAACGGAACGCCTGCCGAACTGCGCGTCGGCACTGGCGTGACCCGCGTCGAACTTGAGGCGGCGGATCGTGTCGCCCTCGGCGCAGAGATTGAACGACTCGGCCATGTTCCGCAGGTGATCTCTGCCGGCTTTGCCGTTGAGGTGAAGGGCGCTGAACCTGCGCACCAGCTACTTCGTGACCTGAAGTCGCCACTCACGCGATTCGAGGTGCGCAGCCCGAGCCTCGAAGATGCCTACCTCAAGATCGTTGCCGCAACCGCCGATGACCGCGAAGAGTCACCGCTTGATGACGCACCGCGACGGGGGTTCCGCCGATGAGCGCGCCGACCACCTACTCAGCCACCGCAAAGTTCAGCCTGCGCCGTGAGGCGGCGGCCGCGGCGGCCATCGCCGCCCGCGACGTCACGAAGCTACTGCGCGATCCGATCCGCCTTGTTGGCGGCCTCGTCTTCCCCGCCCTCTTCATCGGCGTCCTCGGTGGAGCCTTCGCCTCAAACTTCCAGTCGCCAGGCATCGACCTGCTCCCGTTCATCTTTGCGGGGCAGCTCGCCCAGGGTGTCTGGCAGTCGTCGGCGCTCGGGCTCGTCTCCATCCTCGAAGACCGCGAAAACGACTTCAGCCAGGAGATCTTCGTGGCGCCAATCGGGCGGCGCACGATCCTCGCCGGCAAGATCCTTGGCGAGTCGCTCGTTGCCTTCCCACAGGCCTTCACCGTTATGGCCTTCGGCATTGTGCTCGGCATCCCGCTCACCCTGGCGCAAGTGTTCGCGATCATCCCTGCGCTCATCTTGGTTGCAATCTTCGGCGCCTCGTTTGGCGCACTGATCGTCAGCCTGCTGCCAAACCAGCGCTCGGCAAACCTGCTCTTCCCGTTCATCTTCCTGCCGCAGTTCTTCTTGGCCGGCGCCTTTAACCCAATCCGCAACCTGCCCTGGTACCTCGACATCGTCAGCCACATTGCGCCACTGCGCTACGCCGTCGATCTCATTCGCGGCGCCTACTACGGCTATCCGAATCCCGCAGTGCTCGGCGACCCAACGTGGACGGTTGGCGTGATTGCGATCGCGACCGTCGTCATGCTCTCCGTCGGCACCTTCCTCTTCGTTCGCAGCGAACGGAATCGCTAGCTCGCTCTAATCCTTACCGCGGTGCTATGTGATAGCGCACCGCTATGGATTACCACTTTCCCCGGACTCGGCGCACACTCGCCTCAGCGGCACGAATCGCATCGATTCGTTTTCGGATCGACGATCTGGGCCGAAAGCTGGAGGCAGTACCTATGCGTACGACTGCATCACCTACCTGGTATCCGAAGGCGGTCGCCGTTGGCCGAATCCTGGTCGGAGTCATCTTCCTGTGGGCGGGACTAGAGAAGTTCATCGGTGGGGCTGGCGCCTTCACCGCAAAGGGCTTCCTCGCGTTTGGTACGGGCGGCACGCTCGGCTGGCCATTCGTAACCGGTGCGGTGGTTGAGGGAACCATCTTCAACCCAACGCATCAGTTCTGGGTTGACCTGTCGAAGAACGATGGGCTTATGAACGTCGTGAATTTCCTCGTTCAGTTCGGGCAGATCTCGATCGGCCTGGCGCTGATCTTGGGCATTGCAACACGATTTGCATCGTTTATGGGCTCGCTCATGATGCTCTTCTTCTTCTTCGCCGCATGGGACTTCGCCTACGGCGTCGTGAACCAGCACCTCACATATGCCGTCGTAACGCTAGGGCTGGGCGTTATTGGAGCGGGGAACTACTACGGTCTTGACGCGGGCCTCGGTGGAAGCCTTCCAGCCGGCATCCGCCGCTGGTTCGCCTCGGGGGATACCGTCGCCGCATAGCGACCTGGTGTCCTTAAAGGCCGCGAGGGCCTGGTCGGCGAAAGCTGGCCAGGCCCTCGTTGTTTGTTGGGCCTAGACCTTGTCGGGGAAGTGGCAGGCGACCTGGTGGCCGGTCGATACCTGCACGAGCTGCGGCGACTCGGTGTTGCAGCGCTCCGGGTTGCCAAGCTTCTCTTTCAGCCAGCAGCGCGTCTGGAAGGCGCAGCCACTCGGTGGATTCGATGGCGACGGCACATCGCCCTTCAAGATGATGCGCTTGCGCTTCTTCTCAATCGCAGGATCCGGAATTGGCACCGCCGACAGCAGCGCGATGGAGTACGGGTGCACCGGTGCGCTATTAAGTTCTGCCGAAGGCGCGACCTCAACAATCTTGCCGAGATACATCACTGCGGTTCGATCGCTGATGTGGCGCACCACCGAGAGGTCGTGTGCAATAAAGAGATAGGCGAGC
>CAIJIA010000009.1 GCA_903820655.1 uncultured Chloroflexota bacterium | reverse complement strand
GTTGCCGCGCAAGACGGCTCGTTCCTTGACTGGTTCATCTTCCGCCAGCCGCTTGCGGCGATCATCTTCTTCATCGCCATCACCGCCGAAGCAAACCGCACCCCGTTCGACAACGCCGAGGCCGACCAAGAGATCGTCGCCGGTTTCGCCACCGAGTATTCGGGTATGCGCTTCGGATTCTTCTTTTTCGCGGAATACGTGAACGTCTTTATCGTCTCGGCACTCTTTAGCGCCGTCTTCCTCGGTGGATCAAATCCGCCGATCCACATCGATCTGAATCCGCAGATCCTGATCGACCTAAGTGCGCTCGGTATTGGTCTGCCACTCATTGCAGGCATTGCGCCCGTACTTGGCACGCTGCTCTTCGCAGCGCCAATTTGGTTTGCAAGCAGCCGCATCAAGGGATGGCAGGCGCTCGTCGCCGGATTCTTGATCTTCGGTGGTGTCTCGACTGCAGCGGTCGGCATCTGGGCTTTTGTGATGCTGCCACCAGTCGCCAGCCTTATCTGGTTCCTGATCAAGACGTTTGCGCTCGTCTTCACGTTTGTGTGGATGCGCGGAACACTGCCGCGCGCTCGCATCGACCAGCTGATGGGCTTCGCCTGGAAGTGGTTGCTCCCTGCATCACTGCTCAATATCTTTGCGACGGCGTTTGCCGTGCTGATTGCGGGGAGGTAGTCATGCCACGAATTCCTGGTGCCGGACTCGTAGCAGGGATGCGCCTCACGCTGACACGCTTCTTCCAGCCGAAGCGGACCGTCATGTATCCAGAGGTGAAGCCAGACATCGCGCCGCGCAACCGCGGCCGACTCGAGCTGGTCACCGACGAACACGGCACGCTGAAGTGCGAGACCTGTTTCCAGTGCGCGCAGGCATGCCCAATCGAGTGCATCGACATGGGCGGCACCGACACGAAGGGGCGCTTCGCCGTGCATTGGGGCCCAGCCGAGCAGTACGCAGAGCGTCGCGAAGAGTCGGCGATGCGCCGCTCCGGCCGAACGGTTTCCGACGCCGCCGCAGCAACAGGTGCGACCATCAACACCGCAAAGGTCGACGAGATTCTCGAAGCGCACGACTACGACCCACATCACATGCTCGCGATCCTCGAAGAGATTCAGGGGGCGTACGGCTACCTCCCGGTGGATGCGCTGAAGCGCGTCAGCCGCGCGACGGGCGCCTGGTACGCCATGGTCTACGGCACCGCCACCTTCTATAAGCACCTCGCCTTTGAGCCAGGGGTGACCCGCTCGATCGCCGTCTGCCGCTGTGCCAACTGCCTCGTCTCCGGGGCGGGCTCAGTGATGGGCACCCTGAGCTACGAGTTCGGCACCGAGTTCGGCCGGGCGATCCCATGGAGCAACCTGCGCCTTGAGTCTCTCCCAAGCCACCTCGCCGACGCACCGTCGCCACTCGTGGTGATCGACGGGGAGCCGCAGCGCGACCTGAGCGCCAAGAACGCCGCCAGCTGGGCCGCCGCCCTCGCCGGCAGGTACGCCGCATGAAGCGTCTGAACGCCCCGAAAGGATGGAGCCAGCTCCTCTTCGTCGCGCCGACCGAGCCATGGGCGGCACTCCGCGCCGCCGCTTCGGCGGGCTCGGCCGCGACGACCGCAACCCTGATCGACGCCGGCCTCCGTGGTCGTGGGGGTGGCGGCTTCCTTACTGGAGCGAAGTGGCAGGCAACCGCCGCCGAGCCAGCCAGCGAGCACTACGCCGTGGCTAACGGCTACGAATCTGACCCAGCCGTCTTCACCAACCGCCTCCTTATGGAGGAGAACCCACAGGCGATCGTTGAAGGGCTCGCCATCGCTGCCCTCACGGTCGGAGCCCGCGAGGCGTTCATCGCCGTGCGCGCCGAGTACACCGAGGCGATCAAGCGTCTTGAAGCGGTCATCACCAACGCCGAACGAGAGGGGATCCTCGGCGCCACACTGCTCGGTACCGGTCGCGAACTGATCATCACCGTTCGACCACTCCAGGGATCGAGCATGATCGGCGAAGAGACCGTGCTGATGAAGGCACTTGCCGGCAAGCGCGGGCAGCCAGAGCAGACACCGCCCTACCCATCCGAGATCGGCTATCTCGGCAAGCCAACCGCCGTGAACAATGTCGCCACCCTCGCCGCCGTTCCGTGGATTCTTACCAATGGCGCAGCGGCCTACGCGCAGATTGGCGACACAGCACAGCCAGGAACAGTGCTCGTGCAGATCAGCGGATCGGTCGCAAACCCTGGCGTTCTTGAGGTGCCAACCGGCACACCGCTGAACGAGATCCTTTCGGCGGCGGGCGGCACCGCCAGTGGCGCAACAATCAAAGCGCTTCTTGTTGGTGGACCAACGGGCGGATTCATTCCGGCGAACCTCTTCGGCGGCACGCCCTACAGCGGCGCGGGCCTCAAGAGCGTTGGCGCACATATCGGCTCTGGCGCCATGCTTGCACTCGATGGCTCTGTTGCAATCCCTGAACTCGCCACCATGTTGACGCGCTGGTGCGCCGACGAAGCGTGCGGCAAGACAATTCCGTGCCGCATCGGCACGCGTCGACTTGCCGAGATTGGCCAGCGCTTCGTTGATGGGCTGGCAGGCCCCGCCGATGCCGAGCGACTGCAGAAGCTCGCCGCCGATGTGACCGATAGCGCCCTCTGTGCACATGAGGCACTTGCGCCAAGCCCGCTCCTGACGGGGGTGCGATACTTTGCCTCTGAGTTTGGACCTGCCGTTGCCGCACCGTCGGCAACACCAACAAGCGGACGGAGCTGATCATGGCCGACCTGATTGATCGACCGGCAAGCGCAGTGACACCAGTCTCGCGCGCGATCACCCCAGCGCCATCAGCAGAGGTCGCCGTCGACAAGTTGCTCACCACGCGCAGCCCGCAGCGGCCGCAGCGCACGCCAACCTTCTACGTCGAGATCGACGGACAGAAGCTCGAAGCATTTGAAGGGCAGACCATTCTCGAGGTCTGCCGCGCGAACGGCATCGAAGTGCCAACGCTCTGCTACGACCCGAAGCTCCCAGGATTCGGCGCCTGCCGCATGTGCGTCGTTGATGTCGAAGGATGCGATCAGCCGTCCATCAGCTGCTCAGCAAAGGCAGAACCGGCGCAGGTTGTTGCAACCCAGACCGATCGCATTCGCGAAATTCGCCGCACCAACCTTGAACTGATCTTCAGTGACCACAACGCCTACTGCTTGCCACCATGCCAGAACAAGTGCCCGAGCCACATCGACATTCCTGGATTCTTGAAGGCGAATGCAGAGTCGCAGTTCCGCGAGTCGGCACGCATCTTCAAGCGCACCATTCCATTCCCAAGCATCCTCGGCCGCGTCTGCCCGGCGCCATGCGAAGACCACTGCCGTCGCGACGAGGTGGACGAGGCGATCGCGATTCGCGATAGCCACCGTTACGCCGGCGACCAGGTGTTGAAGGCGATGTGGGACGAGGATCTCGATCCACCTGTGCCATTCGAGCTACAGCCAAAGACGGGCAAGCGCGTCGCCGTGATTGGCTCTGGTCCAGCGGGCGCATCCGCTGCGTACTACCTGCTCGTTGCCGGACATGACGTCACCATCTTCGAGAAAGACCCAGAGCCAGGTGGCATGTTGCGCTACGGCATTCCGCAGTACCGACTACCAAAGATCGAAGTGCTCGACGGCGAGTATCAGTCCATCACGCGACTCGGCGGCCGCTTCGAGTGCGGCAAGATGCTCGGACGCGACTTCACCGTCGCCGATCTCAAGGCGCAGGGTTACGACGGCGTCGTGGTTGCCATCGGCTGCTACGACACGAACGACCTCGGCATTCCGGGCGAAGATGCCGACGGTGTGATTGACGGCCTCGACTACCTACACACCGCCGCACTCGGCCTCACCTATCCAGACCACGAGGGGAGCCGCGTGGTTGTTGTTGGTGGCGGCTACACCTCCATGGACTGCGCTCGAACGAGCGTGCGCCAGGGAGCCAAGGAGGTCACCCTCGTCTACCGCCGCGACATGAAGGACATGCCAGCCGCCGACGAAGTGCACGAGATGATCGAAGAGGGGGCACGCGCCATCTTCCAGGCTGGCCCAACCCGTGTCGTCACCGATGCGAACAACAAGGTGATTGGACTCGAGTTCATTCGCATGCAGCTCGGCGCTCCTGACGCTTCGGGCCGCCGACGACCAGAGCCTGCACCAGGGACGGAATTCATCATTGAGTGCGATCGCATCTTGAAGGCGATCGGCCAGGGCCCCGACATGACCTGGGCAAGCGTCGGCGCAGAGGGTGTCGCCACCACCAAGAACGGCCGAATGAAGGCCGACGCCGTTACCTTCCAGTCCGGCCGCGACGGCGTCTTCGGCTGCGGTGACCTGCGCAACGGCGCAACAACCGTTGTCGCCTCCATCGCTGACGGTCGACGTTGCGCCTACGCCGTTGATGCGTATCTGCAAGGGCTTGACCTTTCGGAGATTCGCAACCGACAGACACTGGCTGAGCCACAGCCGGAGTTCTTGAGCATCGTGCCGTTCACCGCCGAGGTGAAGGAGCCACGCCTGCGTCTCAAGGCACTCCCAGCGGAGGAGCGCAAGAACGACTACATCCAGTACGAGATTCCGTACAGCAAGCCCGAGGTGATGGCGGAGAGCACGCGCTGCCTACAGTGCACCTGCGAAGCAATTGGCTTCTGCGATCTACGCCGCCTCGGCATTGAATACGGCACCACACTGAAGACACTCGAGAAGGATCATCACGGCGGCGCCGGATTCCGCTCCATTACGGAAAACCGCTGGACGGGTGCCAACCACGACTACCTGCGCGACGACTCGCACGCATTCATTCTGCGCGAACCATCACGCTGCATCGACTGCGGTCGCTGCGCCAATGTGTGTGCCGAGGTTGTTGGTGCCGCCTGCTACGACTTCATGCGCACCGGCTTCGACACACTCGTCACCACACCGCTCGACATGAGCTTGAACGAATCACCATGTGTCTCATGTGGCCGTTGTGCTGAAACCTGCCCAACCGGCGCGCTCATGCCGAAGCCACGCATTCTTACCAAGTACGAAGTCGACGAGTCGCGCTGCATCCTCTGCGGCATCTGCGTCGACGCCTGCCCATACGACGCGCTCCGCAGCGGCTTTGACTT
>CAIJIA010000008.1 GCA_903820655.1 uncultured Chloroflexota bacterium | reverse complement strand
TTGGCGCGAATACGGCGCCGGCGAGGGGACCCTCCTCCTGGCGGCGCTCGACTACCTCGCCCGCGAGGGGCATCCCCTTCTCGGTGCGCTTGAGGTTTCAGTGAGCGAGGCGAACCCGCACCGCCTCGCCGACCTAACCGCCGCCCTGACGGCGCTCCCGGGTGGTGGGCCACCCCTCGTCGCCGCAGGTGGGGCACCGGCCGCAGGGATCATCGTCGCCAACGAGTTTGCCGACGCCCTCCCCTTCCACATCGTGGTCGGCCGCGCCGCCACCTCGGGCGGCTTCGCCGAGCGCCGCGTCACCACTGACCCTGTAACAAATGCTCTCGCTTGGGTCGAGGGGGCGCCCGACCCAGGGGTCGCCGAACGACTCGCCCGCCTCATGGCGGGCTGGCCACCACTCGCCGAAGGGCAGCTGGCCGAGATCTCGCCAGCCACCGCCGAATGGGCCCACGGGCTGGGTGGCGAGCTCACCGAGGGGGTCGTGATCGTGCTCGATTACGGCCGCGAGGGGGCCGCCCTGCGCGACCCCGCCAGCCGCATGGCGGGCACCGCCCTCGCCTATCAGGGGCACCGGGCAACCGCCGACCTCTTGAGCGAGCCGGGGGGCCGCGATCTGACCGCCCATGTGGACCTCACCCTGCTGCGGACGGCGGCAGAGGCTGGCGGGCTCCGCCATCTGGCCAGCACGAACCAGGCAAGGTTTCTCGCCACGGCGGGGGTCGACGGCGAGGTTGCCCGAACGCGCACTGGGCCAGCGGCAACCCTCGAAGGGGCGATCGCCCTGCGCTCCGCACTCGCCCAACTGATGGATCCGCGCCGCATGGGCGGATTCGCCGTTGAGGTGTTTGTGGCGGGGCGTTCCCCAGGGGCAAATGCGCTCGCTGATCTCGCGACGCCACTCCCTGGAACGGCGGCTCCGAATCGCCCCCTCGTCTAGAATCCGAGCGTAATCACCCGAGCCCCCGCTACGGGGTACGCGCCGGGTTGATGGATCGAACGGGGGAGTTTCATGACCGGACTCTGGTACGTCCTCGGTTTTGCAGCCGCAGGTGCTTCCTTCGTCTTCCTTACCATCGGCCTCGCCTGGTTGATCTCCCACCGCACCCGCGGCAGTCGCGGCAAGCAGGTTCCCTACGAGTCTGGCATTGACACGTACGGCGATACCCACGGACGCTTCGGCCTCTCCTTCTATCTCTACGCACTCCTCTTCGTCGCCTTCGACGTTGAGATCGTCTTCATCTACATCTGGGCACTGAACTTCAAGGTGCTCTTGATGGACGGCCTGATCTCCATGGCGATCTTCATCGGCGTGTTGTTTGTTGGCCTTGCCTACGCATGGCGCAAAGGGGTGCTCTCATGGCGATAACGCGCGACCCAAAGTTCAGCAACCTGCCTGAGGTGCAGCCAGACGGCAGCATTCAGTCGCCCGCAACCGTCGGCAACACGCTGTGGAGCACCGACGACCCGCGCGCGTACGGCGGACTTCCGCTTGAGGCACATCCAAACCTCGAGCTCGCGCGCTACGACGCAACCGGCGACGGTCGCGTCGATGATGCGCGGTGGGGCGGTGCGCTCTCCGCCATTCCAACAAAGGCCGACATCGTGCTCGACCTCATTCGTGCCAACAGCTTGTGGCCACTGCTCTCCGGTCTCGCCTGCTGCGCCATTGAGATGATGTCGACTGCAACACCGAAGAACGACATTGATCGCTGGGGCATGTTCCCGTTCCGCGCCAGCCCACGTCAGGCTGATGTGTTGATCGTTGCGGGAACACTCACCACCAAGATGGCCGAACCACTGATTCGTTTGTGGGAGCAGATGCCAGAGCCGAAGTGGGTTGTTGCCATGGGTGACTGCACCTGCTCTGGCGGACGCTACAAGCGCAGCTACTCCGTGGTGCAAGGGATCGATCGCGTGATGCCTGTCGATGTGTACATCCCTGGTTGCCCACCGCGACCTGAAGGGTTGATCTACGGAATGATGAAGTTGCAGCAGTTGGTGAAAGATCGACGCGGCCACTGGCCAGAGCGCGCGATCGGACCAACTGTTCCGAAGGGGATCTAAGTGGATCGCCGTCTCGCTGCATTGCTACAAGAGAAGTTTGGTGAGCGACTACTTACATCAGTACGTCAGCGATATGACGAGAGCGAAATTCGCGTTGCACTCGCTGATGCAACCGATACGTTGCGCACGCTGCACGACGACCCTGCGTTCCGATTTGAAATGCTGATTGATCTTTGCGGCGTTGACACTGGCGAAGAGATGCAGGTGGTGTATCACCTCTCCTCATCAACGAGCGGCGATTGGCTCCGCGTGATCGTTCCAGGCCTTGATCGAACGGCACCGCGCATCGCATCGGCAACATTCATGTGGCCAGGGGCCGAATGGATGGAGCGCGAGGCGTACGACATGTTCGGCATCATCTTCGAAGGGAATCGTGATCTGCGCCGAATCTACATGCCAGATGATTACCGCAGCTTCCCGCTGCGCAAAGATTTCTATCTCGCCGACGACGCATCCCGCTCACCCGCCGCTGGCGTGCGCAATATGGAGCGCGCTGGAACACCGGCTGATGCAACCGCAGCAACAGTGCTGCGCAAGAGCCCAGGGGTATAGCGATGACACAGCAGATGCGCCCATCGCTCGACGATCCACGCGTCGCGATTCCCGCCGAATCGACGTGGTACGAGCCGGCACCAACTCCACAAACAGAGCGACAGGCGGAGTTCCTCACGCTGCGCGAAGG
>CAIJIA010000007.1 GCA_903820655.1 uncultured Chloroflexota bacterium | reverse complement strand
GAGCGCATCGGCCTCGTCGGCCCGAACGGGGCAGGGAAGACGACCCTCCTCAAGATGGTTGCCGGGCTTGAGTCGCCGGATCAGGGTCGCGTGCAACATGCCAAGGGGCTGCGCATCAACCTCCTCGCGCAAGAGTCGGCGCAGGATCCCGAGCTCCTGAATGCCCCAACGCTCATTGATGCCGTCATCGGGGGCGCCGCAGAGATCGTCTCTCTCGCCGCTGCGCTGCGCGAGATGGAGCTCGAAGGACGTGCGGGCTCAACCGAGTATGCCGAGGCACGCACCAAATTCGATGCCGCCGATGGGTATGCCCTGGAAGACCGAGTGGGTGCGGCGCTCCGAGGGCTCGGCTTCCCAACGGCACGGCACAGCGAGGCCCCCGCACGCCTCTCCGGAGGGGAGCAGACCCGCGTCGCCCTGGCGCGGCTGGTGATCGCCGATCCAGACCTGTTGCTTCTCGACGAGCCGACGAACCATCTCGACATTCAGGCGATTGAGTGGCTGGAGGGTGCGCTGCGCGCACGCAACGGCGCACTCATCGTTGCGAGCCACGACCGCGCCTTCTTGGATGCGGTCATCGATAGGGTCTGGGAGGTCCGTGCCCATCACGTGACGCGCTTCCGTGGGGATTACAGCGCCTATTCGAAGCAGCGCGGTGCCGCTGATGAGGGTGACGAGCGTGACGCCGACCGCCGCGAGAAAGAGATCGCGCGGGAGCGCGAACTTATCCAGACGTATCGCAGCCATCGCAAGTACGCAAAGATGCATGAGCACGAGCGCCGCCTCGCTGCAATCGAGCCGGTCGTTCGTGAGCGCAAGGCGATCTCACTATCGATCGCTGCTGAGGGAGCCGGTCGTGGTCCGGCCGAACCGCTACGGCTCAGCGAGGCATCCATCGGCTATCGAGAGCCGGCGAAGGTGGAGATCACCCGCGCGCGCAGCCTCGCTCTTCGCCGCGGCGAGCGAATCGGAATCGTGGGCCCTAATGGTGCTGGAAAATCAACGCTACTGAAGACCATCGCTGGCCTCCTCCCAGTGCTTGACGGCAACGTCGAGATTGGCGGTGGAGTGGTGCCTGGCTATCTCGCCCAGGTCCGCGCGGCAGGGTTGAAAGGTGCAACGGTGCTGGAAGCGTTGCGTACCGCTGTCCCCGTTGAAGTCTCTGAAGCACGAGCGCACCTTGCCAAGTTCCTCTTCCGCGGTGATGCGGTGGGGAAAGAGGTGGCGGTGCTCTCCGGCGGTGAGCGGAGTCGGTTGGAGCTTGCGATCCTCGGCCTGATGCCGGCAAATTTGCTGCTGCTCGACGAGCCAACCAACCACCTCGACATTGATGCCTGCGAATCGCTGGAGCGATTCCTGCTCGATGGTGAGCGCACACTCCTTGTCGTAAGTCACGATCGTCGACTCCTTGAGCGCATCTGCACATCGCTCTGGGTCGTTGAAGATGGCGTCGTTGCCGCCTTTGACGGCGGGTATACCGCATGGCGAGAGGCGGTCGCCGGCGGCTGGAGCACAAAGGATGCCGACGCTCTCGTTGCCGGACGTCTCGGTGCGCCGAGCGCCCTTACGACGCAGCACACGGTTCTCACCAAACCTCAGCCAAAGGTTGCGGCGCCCGCGGCCAAGAGAAGTGCGGCGCCGAAGCCGGAGCGGCTCAGCAAGGAGCAGGCGCGCCGACGTCGCTCTGCCATTGAGGCAGACCTTGAGCGACACGGACTACGGAAGGGTCACCTAGAGCTTGCGATGCTTGACCCGAACGTGATCGCTTCGTATACCGAGCTGGCAAAGGTAGCGAGCGAGCTGGCCGACGTGACCGCTGCACTCCAACAGGCCGAAGAGGCCTGGCTCGCCCTTGAGGGAGAGGTGGCGAAGTGAGTGGTCGACTCGTTCGCGTTGGGCTTGGTGGACCTATCGCGTCAGGGAAGAGCAGCCTCGCCGCAGCGCTTGTCGCGAGCGGCGAGTTGCAGGAGACCATTGGCGGAGCGGTTGAGCACCTCGATGTTGATGCGCTCCTGCGCGCAGCGCGTTCGTCCGATGCGTCACTTCGCGACGCCATTCTCACCGTCGTGCCTGATTCGCGCCGGGCTGATGGGGCCCTCGACACGAAGGCTCTCGCGGCACGGGCGTTTGCCGATCCTGCAGTCATGCACCGCCTTGAGGAGCTCCAGTGGCCGGTCGTTCGCGCAGCGCTTAGCGAGGCGAGCCGAGTGGCGGAGGGACGGGGCGTCCGCCTTCTCCTCGTTGAGGCGATCGCGCTGGGCCGCTCTGGCCTCGCCGAAGTGCTCGACGGAGTTCTCTACCTTCAGGTTGATGAGGCGGTCCGCCGCCAGCGCTTTGTGACCCGTGGCGGCAGCGCGGATGACTTCGAGATGCGCAACGCCGCACAGGCGGCGATTCCTGCAGAGATGGCAAGGATCGGGGCGGTGCCGATTGACGGGAGCGGCCCACTCCCTGAGAGCGTGCATGCGGCGGGCCTCGCGCTGCGCCGCCTATGCTTACCGCGTGAATCCATCGACTGAACCCACGACTGAACTGACCCCCTCGGCGGGGCGCCCCTTCGCCCTGCGCTCCGACTTCGTCCCCACCGGCGACCAGCCAACCGCCATCACGGAGCTCGTCCAAGGGCTGACCGATGGCCTCCATCACCAGGTCCTCCTCGGAGCAACGGGAACAGGGAAGACCTTCACCATCGCGAACGTGATCCAGCAGGTGCAGCGGCCAACGCTCGTCCTTGCGCACAACAAGACGCTCGCCGCTCAGCTCTATGCCGAGCTAAAAGAGTTCTTCCCCGAGAACGCCGTCGAATACTTCGTCTCCTACTTTGACTACTACCAGCCGGAGGCCTACCTGCCGCGCTCCGACACCTACATCGAGAAGGACTCCAGCAGAAACGATGAGATTGATCAGCTGCGCCACGCCGCTACCAAGGCGCTCTTTGAGCGTCGCGACACGATCATCGTGGCGTCGGTCTCCTGCATCTACGGCCTCGGTGCACCGGTCGACTACGGCGCTACCGTGCTCAAGGTGCGCAAGTCGGGCAAGTATCGCCGCGATGCCATCCTGCGCCACCTCGTTGACCTGCAATACCAGCGCAACGACGCCACCCTCGGTCGCGCCAAGTTTCGTGTGCGTGGCGACACGCTTGAGGTGCAACCCGCTGGCGAGGAGACGATCCTGCGCGTGGAGTTCTTCGGCGACGAGGTGGAGCGCATCGCCGAGGTTGATCCACTAACGGGCGAGATCCTGGCAGAGCGCAACGAGATGACGATCTACCCAGCCACCCACTATGTGACGCCGGCAGACAAGTTGGCCGAGGCAATCCGCGACATTGACGTCGAGATGGAGGGGCGTTGTCGCGAACTAGAGGCGACGGGGAAGGTCCTTGAAGCGGCTCGTCTGCGCCAGCGCACCACCTTTGACCTGGAGATGATGCGCGAGGTTGGCTTCTGCTCCGGGATCGAGAACTATTCCCGCCACCTCTCGCGCCGCGAGCCTGGCTCCCGGCCATGGACGCTGCTCGACTATTTCCCAGCCGATTGGCTCCTTGTGGTCGATGAGAGTCACATGAGCATTCCGCAGGTCGTGGGGATGTACAAGAACGACCGCTCGCGAAAAGAGATCCTCGTTGACTTCGGCTTCCGCCTGCCGAGTGCGCTCGACAATCGCCCGCTGACCTTTGAAGAGTTTGAAACGAGCGTGCGCCAAGCGATCTATGTTTCGGCAACACCTGGCAGCTACGAACGAGAGCGCGCAGACAAGGTGGTGCAACAGCTCATCCGCCCAACAGGCGTGGTAGACCCGCACATCACCGTGCTTCCAACGAAGGGGCAGATTGACGATCTTCTTGAGCGAATTCAGGGCCGTGTGAAGAAGAAGGAGCGCGTGATCGTCACCACGCTCACGAAGCGCATGGCCGAAGAGCTCTCGTCGTACCTCGAAGAGGCGGGGATTCGCGTGCGCTACCTCCACAGCGAGATTGATACGCTTGAACGCATCGAGATCCTGCGCGACCTGCGCCTCGGTGTCTTTGACGTGATCGTCGGGATCAACCTCCTTCGCGAGGGGATCGACCTTCCGGAGGTGACACTGGTGGCAATTCTGGATGCGGATAAGGAGGGCTTCCTGCGTTCAGCGTGGGCGCTGATCCAAACGGTTGGGCGTGCGGCACGCAATACGGGCGGCGAGGTCGTCTTCTACGCCGACAAGATGACCGACTCCATGAGGGTTGCGATCTCAGAGACGGATCGCCGACGCGCGATCCAGGAGCAGTGGAATATCGATCACGGCATCACCGCCACCACCATCTCGAAGCCGATCCGTGACCTGAACGATCGGCTCAAGAGCGTCGCCGAGAAGGCCGACACCTACGCCGGCGGAAAGCGCGGCGGTGCCCTGAGCGAGGTTGGTCGTAGCGAGATCGAGAAGCTGGTGAAGCAGCTCGAGGCGCAGATGAAGATCGCCTCTAAGGCGCTCGAGTTCGAGCGCGCGGCCGCCATCCGTGACGAGATCCGCATGCTGCGGACAGCGGTGCTGGAAGAGGATGCGGCGACGGCGATCGAGCGGGCGGCAGAGCGCGCGGCCCGCGACGCACAGGGCGGAAGCCGACGCGGCGCTCCCGCAAAGACGGCCCCTCAAGGGATCGGCGCGGCGGCCCACACGCTCGTTGCTCCGGCGTTGGATACCGCCGCTGATTGGCTCCCAGGCCTTCGCGACGAGCATGAGGAGGAGACCGCTACGATCCCCGATGCAGGTCAGCCTCCAGCGGCTGAGGCGCCCGTTCGGCGCCGCACCTGGGATCCGAGCGTGACGCCGAATGTGATCAAGCGCCGTGGCGAGCGGCCGAAGCGAAGGGGGTAGTCGTGGGACAGAACAAGATCTCTGTTCGCGGCGCCCGCGAGCACAACCTGAAGGGGATCGATCTCGACATCCCTCGCGACCAGCTCGTCGTTGTCACCGGCATCTCTGGCTCGGGTAAGTCAAGCCTCGCCTTCGACACGATCTACGCCGAAGGTCAGCGCCGGTACGTCGAAAGCCTCTCTGCTTATGCGCGACAGTTCCTTGGCCAAATGGAGAAGCCCGACGTCGACTCCATCGATGGCCTCTCGCCAGCGATCTCCATCGACCAGAAGGGATCGTCGCGCAATCCGCGCTCAACCGTCGGCACGATTACCGAGATCTGGGATCACTTCCGGCTCCTCTACGCACGCGCTGGCACCCCGCACTGCCCAAAGTGCGACCGCCCGATCAGTCGAGTCTCGCTCGACCAGATCGTCGAAGAGATCCTGAAGCTCCCCGACGGCACGCGGATCCTCGTGCTCGG
>CAIJIA010000006.1 GCA_903820655.1 uncultured Chloroflexota bacterium | reverse complement strand
GGGGGGCGTACCATTGTGATTAGCAACGAGCATGGGGTCATCGCCCTGCAGCCGAACGGTGCAGCGACGATGAACCTCGAGCAGATGAGCGGCAGTGAACTGCGCGCCGCATCTGAGAGGGAGTAGGGATGGGTGTCGGCGAGCCAACAAAGATTCTCTTCGGCACCGACGGTTGGCGCGCCAAGATTGGCGACGAGTTTACCTTCGAGAATGTGCGCCGACTCGCCGAGGGTGTGGCCCGCGTTGTAGAAGAGGACGGCGCCACCGCCAAGAGCGTCGTCATTGCCTACGACCGCCGCTTCGGCTCGGAAGAGTTTGCGATCGCTGCCGCCGAGATTCTGCTCGCCCACGGCATTCCTGTTGCCTACTCGCGCACCGATGTGCCAACACAGATGGCCTCGTACGAGGTGGTGATGCGTGGCGCAGCGATGGGCGTGGTCATTACCGCTAGCCACAACCCCTGGATGGATAACGGCTTCAAGGTGAAGTCACCAACGGGCGCTGCCGCCGGACCCGACCTACTCAAGCGCATCGAGGCGCATGTGGCGAGCACCCGCGGACCAGAGTTGGTTGGCCGACCATTCGCCGACGCCGAGGTGGCGGGGATGGTCGAACGCTACGACCCGTATCCCGGCTACAAGAAGTTTGTTGAGCGCAATCTTGATTTGAAGGCGATCGCGGCACAGAAGATGCGCATCTTGGTCGACCCGGTGTACGGCGCAGGTGCCGGTTGGATCGGGCGACTCCTTGCGGGCGGCAACATGGTGGTCGACGAGATGCGCAGTGAGCGCAACCCATGGTTCGGCGGCGTAAACCCCGAGCCGATTCGACCGCACATTGACCCAGTCCTCGCGCGCATGGCGGGCGGCGGCTACGACATGGGGATGCTGCTCGATGGCGACGCGGACCGCGCCGGCGCCGTCGACGAGCGCGGCACCTTCCTGCATCAGCTCCAGGTCTTCGGCTTGTTGGCGTACTACATGCTCGAACATAAGAAGGACCTGAGCCCGATCGTGAAGACCGTCAACGAGAGCTCCATGGGCGAGCGTCTCGGCGAGCGCTATAACGTCACCGTGCACGAGACGCCGGTCGGCTTTAAATACGTCGGACCGAAGATGATCGAAACTGGCGCCTCGATGGGTGGCGAAGAGTCGGGCGGCTACGGTTTCAAGATGCATCTCCCAGAGCGCGACGGCATCTTCGCTGACCTACTGCTGCTCGACCTGCTCATTCGTGAGCGCGCCCTGGGTCGCCCAACGATGAGCTCGGTCATGGAGCACGTCGCCTCGATCGCTGGCGCCTCGTACTACCTGCGCGTCGACGTACACATCGATCGCGCCGCCTATCCGAAGGTGAAGGAGCGCCTCGCCACCGAGCTCGTCGGTAATCCGCCGAGCAGCATTGGCAGTCACGCGGTGCGCGCCGTGCCCCTCACCACCAACGATGGCGTGAAGTTCTTCACAACCGATGGCAGCTGGCTCCTGGTTCGATTCAGCGGCACCGAGCCGCTGGTGCGCGTCTACGCCGAGGCGACATCCGCAGAGCTCCGCGACGAACTGCTGGTGATTGGCGAGCGACTCGCGCGCGGCTGATCCCCGCCCTACGGCGCCCCATCCCACCCGAGCAGCACAAGGCTCCCCGCGTCGAGCAGTAGCTCAAACCCTGCACCGTCGCGCAATACACCACTCAGGCACCAGGCGAGGCGGCGGGGCGTGCGCTGACCTGAACCATCACCGGCCCCTTCAGTGGGGAGCACCCAGGCAAGCTCAGGACTCGCATCAATGAGCGCACCGCTCGGCAAGAGCGCCGCACCGACACGTAGCGCAGCATCACTTCGTGCAAGACGTGTGGGCGGTTCGGCAAGCGGCGACGCTTCAATGGAGAGCCCAACGAGGGCACCAGCGCCGTTCAGTACCACGCGCGTGCCGTCGTTCCGCACCGGTACGCCGCGAACCTCGCGCGTCCAGATCACGAGCGTGCGTCCGGCGGCAGTCCGAACTGTTGGGCCACCTCCTGGCATGTCGAGGCCCAGCCGCATCAGATGACGTAGCGCCCGTGCGGTCGCCGCACTCTCGCTGAGCCCACCACCTTCGAGCGCCACACCACTCTTCGCAATCAAGCGCAACGAGCCGTCGAGCGCGCTCTCAACGCGTAACACCTCAGCACCGCCGACACCAACAAGCACCTGAAGCGTGCGCTGCTCGCCACTCTCACTTCGCACCAGGTCGAACGGCTGCGCAACAAGGCCACGCAACTCAAACGGCTCAAGGAGCAGAGCGGCAATGGTTGTGATCGGCCGGAGACTGAGGCTGGCACTCTGAGCTGCAGGCGCGGGACTCGGTGCGATTGCTGTACCTGGCGCACCGCAGGCGGCGACGAGTCCAATAAGAAGGGCGAGTGACCATCGCACCTTATACATAGCGTCGCCCTCCAAGGTCGGGGAGACCCGCCGCTGGCGCGTGTGGCAGATGGCCGTAGCCGCCCCACCACTCGGGGGTGAGGTGCTCCGGGTCGTAGGCAACAAGGAGCGCCCGATCAAACGCAGCCCCAGCCGTCGCTCCATCCAAAAGGGCGCGCCAAAAGGCGCGTTCAAATCGGAAGGCGACACCCTGCCACGCAGTTCCGACATAGCCCACGTAAAAACTGTCGGGCTCGTTGACGCCTTGTGCCTTTCGTTGGGCGATGCCGAAGGCGGCAGGGAGTCGCGAGGCTCGTTCGCCGTTGTGACAACTTGAGATGTACACGAGTGAGGCTGTAGGTGCACCACGGCGCATTGCCGCAATCTCGGACGGCAGCAAGATCGGTGCTCCAAGGCAGAGGCCTGCGTCAGCACGAAATCCTCCGACGCGCACATCACTCTTGGTATCCCAGTAGAGATCTCCATGGCTATGCACATAAAAGGCGGCAGAAGCTGCACCTGCAACCATGGCGCGGCGCGTAAATGCCGGCCCAACCGCGCCGCCAACCTCCCAGCCGAGCGCGGCAAGCGCGGTGCGCGCCTGACGTGCCAGTCGATCAGGGAAGGTATTTGCGGTGCCGGTGCACTCCTCGGCGAAGGCGGTGCGATTGGCGAAGACTGTGGCGCACTCTGCGGGTGGCGCGAGGGTGATTGCTGCGGCGAGGAGAACTGCTCCGACCATGCTCCCTCCAGGGTGAGAGCGGGGGCGAGGGCGGAGATGCACTCTCGCACGGCGCACGTACCAGCCACATCTGCAGCGCCGATAGCCAGGTGATAAAGTCCCCGCAGCAACGCCGCGTGGACGCGAAGCTGGTGAGATTCCAGCACTGTCCCGCAACGGTTATTGGGAGTAGCTCCCATAAGTCCGGTCGCCGGACACGCGGCATAAAACGCTTAGGCCCTCGAGGCAAGGGAGGAAGCTATGACTGCTTTCGTACGCTCGCACCAGTTTTCGTTCGCCACGCTGCTGCTCGTTGCAGCACTCGTCGCCGGCGCTTGTGGCGGTGAGGTCACCAACTCACTGGAGCCGGCTCCATCAATTCCTACCAGTGATCAGCCCTTTCCGCGCACCGTGATTGATGATGCGAGCGTTGAGGTCACGATCGCGAGTGAACCACAGCGCATCGTTGCCCTCACCCCTGCAAGCGTTGAGGCGCTCGCCGCCTGGGGGCTGAGTGAGCGTGTTGTTGGTGTTGCAGCGTGCACCTGTCTCCCATCGGCACTTTCAACGCGACCGCAGGTCGCGGACTACACCGGCACGAACGTTGAG
>CAIJIA010000005.1 GCA_903820655.1 uncultured Chloroflexota bacterium | reverse complement strand
GGTCTTGGCGTTGGCTCGCAGTGCACCGACTTCGCCCTCGGCGAGCGCCTTCAGGTCGGCCTTCTTCTGCTCCCCCTCCTTGGCGATCGACTCCTTGAGTGCGGTGAAGTTCTGCTCGTCGTCGATGGAGGCCTGGGTGAGTACGGCGCGCAATCGCGCCTTCGCCTCTTTGCCGCCGAGTGCGCCGTCGGCAACGATGATCTCTGCGGTCGTTTCGAAGACGATGGCGCCATCAGCCTTCTCTTCGCCGAGGTCGTTGATGGCGCGCTCGGTAACCTGCGCGGCCTCACCCATCGCCTGGGCGCGCTCGGCGCGGTCAGATTCCACCTGCTCGATGCGGGCGCGAACCTCGCGCTCCAACTCGGTGAGCTGGCGCTTCAGTCGTGCGTTGATCTCGCTCTCCTCTTCGGCGGTGGCACCACCGCCACGTCCGGCGAGCTCGTCGTCGAGACCCTTCAGGGCCTCCTTGCGGGCATCCTCGTCAACGCTAGTGACGATGTACTGCGCGAAGTAGAGAACCTTCTCGAGGTTGCGTGGTGAGATCTCCAGGAGGGTGGCCAGGCGGCTCGGGGTCCCCTTGAAGTACCAGATGTGCGAGACCGGGCTCGCCAACTGAATGTGGCCCATGCGCTCACGGCGAACCTTGCTGCGCGTGACTTCGACGCCGCACTTGTCGCAGATGATGCCCTTATAACGAATGCGCTTGTACTTACCGCAGTAGCACTCCCAGTCGCGCGTTGGCCCGAAGATGCGCTCGTCGAAGAGGCCGTCCTTCTCTGGCTTCAGCGTGCGGTAGTTGATCGTCTCGGGCTTCGTGACCTCGCCCTTTGACCAGCCGCGAATCTGCTCAGGGCTCGCCAGCGCTACGCGGATCGAATCGAAATTGTTTACTTCAAGCATGATCTCTCCTCGTCCCTACGCCGCGCTCAATTGTCTTCGAAGCCAGAGAGGTTGATCCCAAGGTTCGGCGTGGCGTAGCCAGCCGGATCCTCGAGCAACTCAATGGCCTCGTCGTCTTGGTTCAAGATGTCGACGCTGATGCCGAGGCTCTGGAGCTCCTTCACGAGCACCTTGAACGACTCAGGCACACCTGGCGCCTGGATGCGCTCGCCCTTGACGATCGCCTCGTATGCCTGCACGCGGCCAACGACGTCGTCGGACTTCACCGTGAGGATCTCCTGCAGAATGTTTGCGGCGCCGTAGGCCTGGAGTGCCCAGACTTCCATTTCGCCGAATCGCTGGCCGCCGAACTGGGCCTTACCGCCGAGTGGCTGCTGCGTGATCAAGCTGTATGGGCCGGTTGAACGCGCGTGGATCTTGTCTTCGACAAGGTGGTGCAGCTTGAGCATGTAGGTGACGCCGACCGTAATCGGTCGATCGAACTCCTTGCCGCTCTTGCCATCGCGCAGCGTGATCTTGCCGTCGGCTGGGAGGCCAGCGGCTTCGAGCTCGGCGATGATGTTCTCTTCCGTTGCGCCGTCGAAGACTGGCGTTGCACCCTTCAGGTTCTGCTTTGCGAGCGCCCAGCCAAGGTGCGTCTCGAGGAGCTGGCCGATGTTCATGCGGCTCGGCACGCCGAGTGGGTTGAGGATGATGTCAACGGGCGTGCCGTCTGGCAGGTACGGCATGTCTTCCACTGGCAGGATGCGCGAAACGACGCCCTTGTTGCCGTGTCGACCGGCCATCTTGTCGCCGACCGAGATCTTGCGCTTCTGTGCAATGGAGACGCGCACCAGCTGGTTCACGCCTGGGGCGAGATCAACCTCTTCACGATGGAACTCGCGCACTTCGACGACGGTGCCGCGCTCGCCGTGTGGCAGTCGCAGCGAGGAGTCCTTCACTTCGCGCGCCTTCTCACCGAAGATCGCGCGGAGGAGTCGCTCTTCAGCAGTGACCTCGGTCTCACCCTTCGGCGTGATCTTGCCCACCAGGATGTCGCCGGGGCGCACGTCGGCGCCAACGTTGATGATGCCGCGCTCGTCAAGGCTCGCAAGGAGCTCCTCAGGCACGTTGGCGATGTCGCGCGTGATCTCTTCAGGCCCGAGCTTGGTGTCGCGTGCCTCGATTTCGTGCTTCTCAATATGAATGGAGGTGAAGACGTCTTCGCGGACGAGTCGCTCGCTGATGATGATCGCGTCCTCGTAGTTCGCGCCCTCCCACGACATGTAGGCGACGACGATGTTCTGGCCAAGGGCGAGCTCGCCCCCTTCGGTCGACATGGAGTCGGCGATCACCTGACCCGGCTTCACACGGTCGCCAACCTCAACGGCTGGTCGATGGTTCAAGCAGGTCCCCTGGTTCGATCGCACGAACTTGAGCAGTGGGTAGTGATCGATGTCCTTCTTGTTTGCAGCATCGTCTGGCTCAACCACGATCAGGTCGGCGGCAACGGATGTGACAACACCTGGACGGCGCGCGATGACCACCTGGCCGGAGTCGCGCGCGGCGCGACCCTCAACACCGGTGCCAACGACTGGCGCATGTGGCTGCAGGAGCGGAACCGCCTGACGCATCATGTTGGAACCCATGAGTGCGCGGTTGGCGTCGTCATGCTCGAGGAACGGAATGAGGGCAGTGGCAACGGAGACGACCTGCTTTGGCGACACGTCCATGAAGTCGACGCGCGTTGGCTCGACAAGCTCGAAGCCCTCGCCCTTACGGCAGTAGATGCGCTCGCCAACCAGATGCGAGTTGCTATCGAGCTCAGCGTTCGCCTGGGCGATCGCGTAGCGCTCCTCTTCGTCGGCGGCGAGATAGATCACGTCGGTCGTGACGCGGCCCTCCTTGACGCGGCGGTATGGCGACTCGATGAAGCCGAGCTCGTTGACGCGACCGAAGGTTGCGAGCGAGCCGATCAGGCCGATGTTTGGGCCTTCTGGCGTTTCAATTGGGCAGATGCGGCCGTAGTGGCTGTGGTGGACGTCGCGAACGTCGAAGCCGGCGCGCTCTCGCGAGAGTCCGCCTGGCCCGAGGGCTGAGAGGCGACGCTTACTGGTGAGCTCGGCGAGTGGGTTCGTCTGATCCATGAACTGGCTCAACTGCGAGCCGCCGAAGAACTCCTTCATTGCAGCGACAACTGGTCGCACATTGACGAGCGCGCTTGGCGTTGCCTTGTCGTCTTCCTGAATGGTCATGCGCTCCTTGATGACGCGCTCCATGCGCAGGAGGCCGACACGGAAGGCGTTCATGATCAACTCGCCGTTGGCGCGCACGCGGCGGTTGCCAAGGTGGTCGGTCACGTCACGATGTGCGCCACCCTCGTTCGCGAGGATCAGGTGGCCAACAATTGCGGCGAGGTCTTCGCGCGTCAGCGTGCGCACCTCTGGGCCCGGAAGCTCGATGCCCATGCGCTCTGCCGTCTCGCTGAGGCGCTGGGTGAACTTGTAGCGGCCGACGCGACCCAAGTCATACCGCCGACCATTGAAGAAGAGATTCTCAACGAGCGATCGTGCGTTGTCGCCCGTTGGTGGATCGCCAGGTCGCAGTCGCTTGTACACCTCAACGAGTGCCTCGCTGCGCGTTGCCGTGCCATCCTTCTCAAGCGTGTTCGCGAGATACGGATGCTCCGGGTTGCTGGTGAGTCGTGAGAAGAGTCCGGCGATCTCATCGTTGGTCTCATAGCCAACGGCGCGAAGCAGCGACGTGGCTGCAATCTTGCGCTTGCGATCAACCTTGACGTAGAGCTGATCCTTACCGCTGGTCTCGAACTCGAGCCATGCACCGCGGTTTGGGATAACCTTTGCTGACCAGAGGCCGCGACCCGAAACAGGATCAACGGTGTCGGTGTAGAAGACGCCAGGCGAGCGCACGAGCTGCGAAACAACGACACGCTCTGCGCCGTTGATGATGAAGGTGCCCTGCGTGGTCATCCATGGGAAGTCGCCCATGTAAATCTGCTGTCGTCGAATTTCGCCGGTCTCAAGAACCTTCAACTCGGCGTTCACCATCAGTGGGCGTGCATAGGTCAGGTCCTTTGCGCGGGCATCGTCTTCGGTGACCTTCTCGTCCTTGAACTCGTAATCGAGGAAGTTCAGCTCCAGGCGCTTGCCGGTGAAGTCGCGGATTGGGCTGATCTCTTCAAGGAGTTCGGCGAGGAAGGTCTTGGTCCCCTTTGGCAGCGGTGTCGCGCCAGGGATCCACTCGGGGCCGACAAATGCGGCGAAGGAGTTGGTCTGTAGGTCAATAAGATTTGGGATTTCGAGGATCTCAGGGATGCGCGAATAGAACTTGCGGCCTCCGGTGGCGCTGGCGCTAGCGGCGGTGCGAGTCGGCATGCGGCGGCTCCTTCGTCGATCCTGGACGCTCGGCGATATGGACGCTGTTAAATGGTCGCCCGAGGGCGAAAGGAGATACTAGACCCCAGAGCCAAACCTGGCAAGCGGGGCACCCTAGACCCCCTCCTCGGAGGGGGTGGCGCTCCCCCCGCCCCACGCTGGGACGGGGGGTATTCGCCGAATTGTTACTTGATCTCGACCTTGGCGCCAGCCTCGGCGAGCGCGGCGACGATCTTCTCGGCGTCGGCCTTGGAGATCCCCTCCTTGATTGCCTTAGGAGCGGCGTCCACCAGGTCCTTCGCCTCCTTGAGGCCGAGGCCGGTGAGCTCGCGCACCACCTTGATGACCTGGATCTTGTTCGCTCCGACGTCCGAAAGGACGGCCGAGACGGAGTCGCTGCCTGCGGCATCGCCACCTGCTGCGGCGCCACCAGCGGCTGGGGCCGCGGCAACGGCGACTGGAGCGGCGGCGCTAACGCCGAACTTCTCCTCGAACGCCTTTACGAACTCGGAAAGCTCCAGGACGGTCATCTCGCTGACGGCCTCGAGCATCTGATCGGTAGTGAGCTTTGCCATGATTCTCTCCTTCTTTCAGCCCAGATGGGCTGGATTGTTACAAAATGGACCGGACTACCGGCGGTTAGGCCCCTTCGGACTCGCGCTTCGTCTTCAGCCCACCGAGGGCGTAGCCCAGCTTCTGCAGCGGAGCATTGAAGAGGAAGGCGAGCTTCTGGACCGGTGCCTGGAATGCCCCAGCCACCGTGGCCAAGAGCACCTCGCGGCTTGGGAGCTTCGAGAGTGCCGTCAGCTGGGCAAGGTCGAGAATCGACGTTCCCAGGATGGCCCCCCTGACCTCAGCGGCTGGGTAGGCCTTCAGGGCCGCCAGTACCGTCTTGGCCAGAACCGCTTCATCTCCCGTTCCGAAGGCAATTGCCGTCGGGCCGGAGAGGTGTGACGGAAGGGTGGCGTTCCCCGCCTCGTTTGCGGCGACTCGCATCAGGCGGTTCTTCACCACCCGGTACGTGATCCCCAGCGGCCGAAGCGTGTTACGGATGGCGGCGAAATCCGACACCGTAAGACCTCGGTACGAGGTAAGGATGAGCCCACGGCTCTTCGACAGCTCGTTCGCGAGCGAATCGATCGTGCTGCGCTTCTTCTGCGTTGGCACGGTTCCTCCTTCTCTGGACGCACAGGCCGGTGCGTCTCGGCGGATGCAGCTGGCACCCCTGCAACTCTTCGCGTCACAGGGGGTCGCGCGTTCCGCGAGAAACCCTCTGCCTCAGCATGCCCACTCGTTGGTCGACCTTGCGGTTGACCTCTGAGTGACTTAAGTCCCCTGCCTCACGGCGGGGGTCACAGGCCCTCTTCGGCGAATCGTCGTATTTCGTCTCCCGAGCGTCTCCACTCGGGCGCTATGTTCGGTCGGCCAGCCGGGCCGACGCGGATGGGGAGTTTACCCCGCGACCGCCAGCAGTGCTGGTACGTCAACGGCAACACCAGGCCCCATGGAGGCTGAGATGCTGACGCCCTTGATGAAGGTGCCCTTGAGGCCCGTTGGCTTGGAGCGGTTCACGGCGTCGAGCAGGGTCGCCAGGTTTCCGACGATCTGCGCTTCGCTGAAGCTCGCCTTGGCGAAGCCGAGGTGGATGATCGCGGCCTTGTCGACCTTGAACTCCACGCGGCCCGACTTCAACTCAGCGATGGTGCGCTCGAGGTCGTTGGTGATCGTGCCGGCCTTCGGGTTCGGCATCAGGCCCTTGCGGCCGAGCACTTTACCGAGCTTACCGACCTGACCCATCATGTCTGGCGTTGCAATGGCAACGTCGAAGTCGCTCCAGCCACCGTCAACCTTCGCGATCAGATCGGCGGCGCCGACCTCATCTGCGCCGGCCTTGGTCGCCTCGTTCGCCTTCTCGCCCTGGGCGAAGACGGCGATGCGCACGCGCTTGCCGGTGCCGTGTGGAAGGCCGATGGTGCCACGCACCATCTCGTCGGACTGTCGTGGATCGACGCCGAGGCGGATGTGGACCTCGATCGTCTGGTCGAACTTCGCGGTCGCGGTCTTCTTTACCAGGGCAGCGGCCTCGGTTGGCTCGTACTGCTTCTCTGGATCAACCAGCTTTGCCGCTTCGATGTAACGCTTACCGTGCTTTGCCATTTCGTTTCCTCCTTGTCGGCCGTTTGTCGGCCTCCCCCTTCACCGCGGGGTTGCGGCGATCGTCAGGCGACGACCTCTACTCCCATGGACTTTGCTGATCCCTCGATCATCTTGCAGGCTGCCTCAATCGTTGGGGCGTTCAGGTCAGCCATCTTCTTGGTTGCAATCTCTTGCACCTGTGCGCGGGTGATCTTGCCGACGTTGCCGGCCTTGTGATCGCCAGCACCCTTCTCAATGCCCGCCGCCTTGCGAATCATGTCCGCAGCTGGTGGCGTCTTGAGAACGAAGGTGAACGAGCGGTCCTCGAAGATCGTGATAACGGCTGGAATCACTTCGCCCTTGCGGTCGGAGGTCTTCTCGTTATACGACTTCGTGAACTCGACGATGTTGATGCCGTGAGGCCCGAGGGCCGTACCGACAGGTGGCGCTGGAGTTGCCCCACCCGCGGGGAGCTGCAGCGTGACGGTTGCGCGGATCTTCTGTGCCATGGT
>CAIJIA010000004.1 GCA_903820655.1 uncultured Chloroflexota bacterium | reverse complement strand
GGAAGAGGTTGATGCGGCGGTTGTCGCTGCGCTCGCCGCCGATGGCCCTGCGCTGATCTGGTTTGAGATCGCCGAGCGACAGAACGTCTACCCGATGATGCCAGCAGGGAAGGGACTCTCCGACCTGATCGACAAGTGGGGTGATGATGGTGAGGACGTGACCGAGGGTGCCACTGGGCCGCGCGTGGATCCAATGAATCCAACAAACGGGGGTGCCAAGTGACCCCAACGACTACAGCGCGATCGCTTCCTGGCTCAGGTGACGAGCGTCGCCACCTGATTGTGGCGATCGTCAACAACAAGCCAGGTGTGCTGAATCGTGTGGCGAGCCTGATGCGCGCGCGAAACTTCAATATTGAGTCGCTTGCCGTTTCGGTGACCGAGCGCAGCGACACCTCACGCATGACCCTCACGATCGTGGGCGACGAGGTGCACGTGGAGCAGGCGGCGAAGCAGCTCTACAAGTTGATCGATGTACTGAAGGTGCAAGACGTGACCGACGACTCGATCGTTGAGCACGAATTCGCCCTGATCAAGGTGCGCGCAACCAAGCGGTCGCGCCCCGAGATCGTGAGCGTGGCTGAGATGCATCGGGCCAAGGTCGTTGACCTGGGGGATGAGGCGGTTATCGTCGAGGCGGTCGGGGATCCGCCCGAGATCGACACGTTGGTCGAGCTCCTTCGGGAGTTCGGAATCAAGGAGCTGGTGCGAACTGGCTCAGTAGTGATGTCCCGCGGCAGCGGGTCAATTGAGGAGCAGGTGAAGCGATGAGCGTAAAGATGTACTACAGCGCCGAGGCGCCACTCGAGGCCCTGAAGGGTCAGGTCATTGCCGTGATCGGGTACGGCAGCCAGGGGCACGCCCACGCTCGCAACCTGAAGGAGTCAGGGCTCACCGTGATCATCGGCCTCAAGGAGGGTTCGAAGAGCCGCTCTGTTGCCGCCGCCGACGGCTTTGAAGTCTTCACCGCCGCCGAGGCAACGAAGCGCGCCGACGTCGTGATGATCGCCGCGCCAGACACGGCACAGAAGGCGCTCTACGACAGCGAAATCGCCGGCAACTTGAAGAAGGGTGCACTGCTCCTGTTTGCCCACGGCTTCAATATTCATTTCGGTCGCATCAAGCCGGCCGAAGGAACCGACGTCGGCATGATCGCGCCGAAGGGACCAGGCCACCTCGTGCGCTCCGTCTACGTTTCGGGCGGCGGCGTCCCTGCCCTCTTCGCCGTTGGGCAAGAGGCCACCGGTACCGCACGAGCGCGCGTCATGGCGTACGCCAATGGACTCGGCTGCACACGCGCCGGAATCATGGAGACGACCTTCAAGGATGAGACCGAGAGCGACCTCTTCGGCGAACAGGCCGTGCTCTGTGGCGGCACCGCACAACTCGTGAAGAGTGCGTGGGAGACGCTGGTCGAGGCTGGCTACGACCCAGAGCTCGCCTACTTCGAGACGATGCATGAGTTGAAGCTCATCGTCGACCTGATGTATCGCGGCGGACTCGACTTCATGCGCTTCTCTGTCTCTGACACCGCCGAGTGGGGCGACTACACGTCCGGCCCGCGCATCATCGATGCGTCGGTGAAGGCGCGCATGAAGGAGGTGCTCACCGAGATTCAGGATGGCACCTTCGCGAAGCGTTGGATTGCCGAAGATGAGGCGGGTCGCCCAGAGTACAAGCGCTTGCGCGCCGCAAACTCGGGTCACCCAATCGAGAAGGTCGGCAAGGGGCTGCGCCACCAGATGACGTTCTTGAATCCGGTCGAGGTCGACATGGATGGCGCACAGGGTGCCGCGGAGAAGGGCGCCGCCAAGTGAACGGCGCTCCTGGCCCAGGCGTCGCCACCGGCGCCGTTCGCATCTTCGACACAACCCTGCGTGATGGTGAGCAGGCGCCAGGCGCCGGCCTCACCGTTGCAGAGAAGTTGGAGGTTGCGCGGCAGCTCGCCAAGCTGAAGGTCGACGTGATCGAGGCGGGATTCCCCGCCGCATCCGAAGGTGACTTTGAGGCGGTGCGACAGATCGCCCTCGCCACGAAGGGGATCGGCATCGCCGCGCTCGCCCGTTGTAAAGATGGCGATCCGCAGCGTGCCATCGACGCGATCAAGGTGTCGGATCGACCACACCTGCATTTGTTCATTGCAACCTCCGACATTCACCTGACGCACAAGCTGCGCACCACGCGCGAGGCGGCCCTCGCCGAGGCGGTGAAGTGGGTGAAGTACGCCCGCGAGAAGCTGGGTCGCGATGCCGAGGTGGAGTTCTCCGCCGAGGATGCGAGCCGCACCGATCATGACTACCTGTTGCAGGTCTACGAGGCGGTGGTTCAGGCTGGTGCCTCGACCGTGAACATCCCGGACACCGTTGGCTACGCGATTCCGTCGGAGTACGCCTCGCTCACGAAGCTCGTCGTCGATCGCGTTGGACGCGATGCGACGATCAGCGTCCACTGCCACAACGATCTCGGCCTCGCGACCGCCAACACGCTGGCGGCGGTGCAGGCGGGTGCACGACAGGTTGAGGTGACCATCAACGGACTTGGCGAGCGCGCCGGCAACGCCTCACTCGAAGAGGTGGTGATGGCGCTGCGCACCCGACCGGGTCAGTTCGAGTCGCACGATATTCACGTGCAGACCGAGCAGCTCACATCAGCGAGCCGACTTGTTTCGTATCTGACCGGATTCGCCGTGCAGCCGAACAAGGCGATCGTTGGCGCGAACGCGTTTGCGCATGAGTCGGGGATCCATCAGGACGGCGTCCTGAAGAATCCGCTCACCTACGAAATCATGACGCCGCAGTCGGTTGGCCTCGTCGGTTCGAGCCTGACCATCGGCAAGCTTTCAGGGCGTCGTGGCCTGCAGGCGAAGTTCGCCGAACTCGGTCACGACCTCAGTGGGGAGGCGCTCGACGCCCTCTACCGCGAGGCGATTGCCCTGGCTGATGTGAAGAAGGAGCTGACCGACGCCGACCTGTTGGCGCTCGTCGACAAACGAGCCGCTACCGGTAGCGCCGCAACCATTGAACTGCTCGACTGGAGCGTCGCCAGCTCACGCGGCGGCGGCTCATCTGGCCGGGTTGAGGTGCGGGTGAACGGTGTGGAGGCCACGGCGGAATCCACAGGGAACGGCCCCGTCGACGCCCTCTATGAGGCCATCGACAAGGCGGTCGCCCCAACCCTCGGCTGGAGCCCGATCCTCGCGGAGTACGAGATTCGTGCCGTGAGCGAGGGCGAAGATGCCCAGGGACAGGTCACGACGAAGTGCCGTCGCTCGAACGACCTTGACGCCGAGGGGAAGCCACTTCCGAACGCGCCGATGGTCACGGGGCAAGGCCTCTCCACGAACATCATTGACGCATCGCTCGTCGCGTATGTCACCGCTGCGAACAAGCTCGCGGCGCTGGAATCTGGGGCAGAGAGTGCGCCAACGAAGGGATCGCGCGAGGCGATGCAGTGAGCGAGACGCTCGCAGCACCGCT
This sequence comes from uncultured Chloroflexota bacterium, assembly GCA_903820655.1. Classification (GTDB taxonomy): domain Bacteria; phylum Chloroflexota; class Limnocylindria; order Limnocylindrales; family Limnocylindraceae; genus Limnocylindrus. The sequence continues at coordinate 5,785 of CAIJIA010000004.1, read as the reverse complement.
CTCTTCAACACTGCGAGACGGTCCTGCCGATCACCTGATCGCCCCCAGTCCGGGGGACGGGGTTGGCCCGGATGTTGTGTCGGCGGCGCGCCGCGTGCTCGACGCTGCGGGCTCGAAGTTTGGCTTCAAGCTCGCCTGGCGCGAGATCTTGGCTGGTGGCTGCGCCATCGACGCGTACGGCGTTGCCGTTCGCGAAGAGGATCTGCAGATCGCCGACACAGCCGACGCGCTGCTCCTTGGCGCGGTTGGTGGACCGAAGTGGGATAACCCGAACGGCACCGTGCGACCGGAGCAGGCGCTCTTCGCGTTTCGCACGCGCTACGAACTCTTCGCCAACCTGCGTCCCGTCACGATCTACCCAGAGCTCGCCGATGCCTCACCGCTGAAGGCCGAGCGCCTGAAGGGCGTTGACATGCTGATGGTGCGGGAACTGACGGGTGGCCTCTACTTCGGCAAGCCGTCGGGCGAAGAGGTGACGCCAACAGGCCGCCGCGCAATCGACACACTTCCGTATCACGAGGATGAGATCCATCGCGTTGCCGTCATCGCCTTTGAGCTGGCGCGCACGCGACGAAAGTCGGTGACCTCTGTCGACAAGGCGAACGTGCTCTCCACGAGCCGCCTCTGGCGCAAGGTTGTCACCGAAGTTGGCGCCGACTATCCCGATGTAAAACTGGAGCATCGACTCGTCGACTCCACCGCAATGCTGCTCGCAACGTGGCCAGCCACCTTTGATGTTGTTGTGACTGAGAACCTCTTCGGCGACATCCTCTCGGACGAGGCGGCTGTGCTGGCCGGTTCACTCGGCATGCTTCCGTCGGCCTCGCTCGGTGCGCGACGTACCGCCCACGGCACCTTCGGCCTCTACGAGCCGATCCACGGATCTGCCCCCGACATTGCGGGGAAGAATCTGGCGAATCCGATCGGCACGATCCTCTCGGCGGCGATGCTGCTCCGCGAATCGCTCGGTCGCGCGGATGCCGCCGCCGCTGTTGAGCAGGCTGTTGCCAACACGATTCGCATGGGCGTGCGCACGGCCGACCTTGCACCAGGGCTCGACGCCGCCGGTGCTCGCGCCGCAGGCTTCACCCTTGCTGGCACCCGCGAGGCGACCGACGCCATCGTGGAGCAGTTGTTGAGCCTGAAGTGAGCACCAGCAGCAGCGCCGTCGATCGCGAGCCGGTCCTTCTCTACGACACGACCCTGCGCGACGGCGCCCAGAGCGAGGGGCTCATCCTTTCGCTACAAGACAAGCTGCGCATCGCACGCGCGCTCGACGAGTTCGGCATGTTGGCGATCGAGGGTGGATGGCCAGGCTCCAACCCGAAGGACATCGAGTTCTTCGCCGCAGCGAAGAAGATTCGCTGGGAGCGCGCCCGCCTCGCCGCCTTCGGCAGCACGCGCCATAAGTCGAACAAGCCTGGCGACGATGCCAACCTGAATGCGCTCCTCGACGCCGAGACGCCGATCGTTACGATCTTTGGCAAGAGCTGGACCCTGCATGTAGAGGCGGTACTTGAGGCGTCGCGCGCCGAGAACCTCGCGATGATCTCGGAGAGCGTTGCCTACATCGCCGATCGCGGTCGCGAGATGGTCTACGACGCCGAGCACTTCTTCGATGGCTTTGAGGCGGATCGCGAGTACGCGCTCGACACGCTGCGTGCTGCGCGTGATGCCGGCGCCTCGACGCTCGTTCTCTGCGACACCAATGGCGGCACGCTGACCGGCCGCATGGCTGAGATCGTGAAGAATGCACGCGCCACTCTCGCCGCCGACGCAGCAGCAAAAGAGATCGTGTGGGGGATCCATACGCATAACGACGCCGAGCTCGCTGTGGCGAATGCGCTCGCAGCGGTCGACGCCGGTGTGCGCCATGTGCAGGCAACGATCAACGGCTACGGCGAACGTGCGGGAAACGCAAACATGGTCTCGCTGCTCGCCAACCTCGCCCTAAAGACACAGCACACGGTCGCCGGCGCTGAGCGCCTTGCCGACCTCTCGCGCCTCTCCCACGAGGTGGCTGAGATCGCCAACCTCGCCCCCGACGACCATCAGCCGTACGTTGGTCGCTCGGCCTTCGCCCACAAGGGGGGCGTGCACGGCGCCGCACAGGTGAAGACCCCGCGCGCCTATCAACACATCGATCCCGCCCTGGTCGGCAACCGTGGGCGCCTCGTTGTCTCGGAGTTGGGTGGCAAGGCGAATACGGGGAGTCGCGCCGCTGAACTGGGCGTGGAGCTCGCGAACTCAGGGCTCGATTCGAAGACCCTCTCGACGCTTGTGAAAGAGATGGAGGCGGGCGGCGCCAGTTACGAGGGTGCCGAGGCCTCGTTCCAACTGCTCGTTGAGCGCCATCGCCCTGACTACGTGGCACCGTTCACTATCGTTGACTTCACCGTGATCGTGGAGCAGCGCGAAGGCGCTGCGGGGCGAGCGGAGGCAACCGTGCGCGTTGAGGTGGCGGGGGAGCGCCTCCACACCGCCGCCGACGGCAACGGCCCAGTCAACGCCCTCGACCGTGCGCTACGCAAGGCGCTCGGCGCGTTTTATCCGCAACTCGACGCGGTACACCTGGTTGACTACAAGGTGCGCATCCTCGACGGCGCGTCGGCGACTGGGGCAAAGACGCGTGTGGTGATTGACTCGGTCGCCGATGGCGAGACCTGGTCGACGATGGGCGTCGGCGAGAACATCATCTCGGCGTCGGCAGCAGCCCTCGCCGACTCACTGGAGTACGCGCTGCGCCTGCAGGGCGGCGAGATCACGCGCCGTTCAGAGCGCGACACATCGGGCGGCCGCTCGGCATGAGTGAGGTAGCAGCCTACGCCGGCGAACCGGGTGCGTTCGCCGAAGATGCACTCCTCTCCTACTTTGGCCCTACGGCACCATCGTTGAGCGTCACCTCATTTGGCGATGTTCGTTCTGCAGTTCTCGACGGGCGCGCGAGCTACGGCGTTCTGCCGATCGAGAACCTCATCAACGGCACCGTGCGCGAAACGCTCGACCTACTGCGCGATGGCGCACTCGAGATTGTTGGTGAGGTGGTGGTGCCTGTCTCCCTCGTACTCGCCGCTCTCCCAGGTGTGGCGCTCGAGCAGGTGGAGCGTGTTTACAGTCACGCGCAGGCACTGGCGCAGGCGGAGGAGTATTTGCGCAGCCGACCTTGGGCGCTTCTCACCACCTACAACACTGCAGGAGCCGGAGCGATGATTCGCGAGCGCGGCGAGCGCGATGCTGCCGCCGTCCTCTCGCCACGCGCCGCTGCGATCCATGGCCTCACAGCACTTACCGGCCCAATTGAAGGGGTGCAGGGGAACCGCACGCGCTTCTGGATCCTGCAGCGAGCGGGTGGCTCAGTTACTCGAGCCGCCACGAGCCCAGCGCGCACCACGGTGCTCCTCGGCCTGCGCAACGAGCCGGGCACCCTCCTTGCCGCACTGGCGGTGATTGCGAAGGCGGGCGTGAACATCAGCAAGTTGGAGTCGCGGCCGAATCGCGTGGGGGAGTGGGAGTATATCTTCTGGCTCGACCTCGACGGCGCGGCCGACTCGCCCGAGATTCTTGGCGTGATGCAGGGGCTCGCCGACGTGACGCTCGAGCGGCGCATCCTCGGCAGTTACCCACGAGGCGAGGCGCTCTAATCACGCCGCGGCGTGCGCCGCTAGACTCGCCCCATATGGAGCCGCAGAAGATCCTCGTAGCAGGCGCATGGGAGAGCTCGCCGAACCTCGTCGAGATCCGGTCGCCCTTTGACGGCCATCTGGTCGGCACGACCTACCTCGCAACACCAGAACAGGTCGAGCGCGCAGCGGCCGGAAGCGTCACCGGATTCGAAGCGATGCGCGCGCTTGGCGCCTGGGAGCGTGGCGCGATCTTGCGCACCACCGCAGCGAAGATCACCGAGCGCCGCGAAGAGCTAGCGGCACTCCTCTCTGCTGAAGCAGGGAAGCCGATCCGCGATGCACGCGCCGAAATAGATCGTGGTGCGCTGACCTTCCGACTCGCTGCCGAAGAGGCGGAGCGAATGATCGGTGAAACGATTCCGCTTGACCTGGCACCTGCGAGCAAGGGCCGCCTCGGCATCACCCAGCGATTCCCGGTTGGCCCAGTGCTTGGCATTAGCCCATTCAACTTCCCGCTGAACCTTGCCGCCCATAAGGTCGCGCCCGCCATTGCCGTTGGCTGCAGCATGGTGTTGAAGCCGCCGAGCGCCGATCCGCTGATCATGCTGAAGGTCGCAGAGATCCTCGTCCAAGCCGGCCTCCCAGCTGGTGGACTCAGCGTGATCCCTACGTCGCGTCCGGATGCTGATCGCCTCATCGAAGACGAGCGCTTCAAGGTGCTCTCCTTCACTGGTTCACCCACCGTTGGCTGGTCGCTGAAGGGGCGTGCTGGCAAGAAGCGCGTCATCCTTGAGCTTGGTGGCAATGCCGCGTGCATCGTGGACGCAACCGCCGATCTTTCGTGGGCGGTGAAGCGCTCGCTGGTTGGCTCCTTCGCCTACGCCGGCCAGGTCTGCATCAGTGTGCAGCGCATCTTTGTGCACGAGTCGGTCGCGGACGTCTTTGAGCAGCAGTTCGCCGCTGGCGCCGCCACGCTCGTGCTGGGCGACCCAGCGAGCGAGACGACCGACCTTGGCCCGCTCATCGATGATGGCGCCGCGGCGCGCACCGCGGAGTGGGTGAGCGAGGCGGTCGCCGCTGGCGCGAAGGTGATTGCCGGGGGCACCGCTGCAGATCCCAAGACGCCACGACTCTTCGCGCCAACGATCTTGGCGAACGTTCCGCGCGATGCGCGCATCTGCAGCGAGGAGGCCTTCGCCCCCGTGGTGATCATCGAACGCTTCAGCGACTTCTCAACAGCCATCGCCGCCGTGAATGAGAGCCGCTTTGGCCTGCAGTGCGGACTCTTCTCCAACGATCTTGCGCATGTACGCACTGCCTTCAATGAGCTCGAAGTGGGCGGCGTCATCGTGAACGATGTGCCAACCTATCGCATCGACAACATGCCGTACGGCGGCGTGAAGGATTCTGGTCTCGGTCGCGAAGGCGTGCGCTGGTCGATGGATGAGATGACGGAGATCAAGCTGCTCGTTCTCGCCGACCCGCAGTAGCGCACTTACCCGCCGAGTTCGTCACCCGCTGGGGTAGAGATTCGGGCGAGCGCCTCACGTACCGCCCGTCGCGCGCGCTTCGCACGCCGCTTCGCTCGATCGATCTCGTGATCTGCAAGACGGATCAGATCACTATGTTCGCCCTCCACGAGAATCTCGTGGTCACGCAGGCTCTCGATCGGTGCCGGTGCTTCGGGTGCTGGCGTTTCGGGCACTGGAGTTGGCGCTGGGCGCGGTGTGGTTGCAGGGCGCTCGGGGCGGATCGGAGCGGCGGCGCGGCCGAGGAGTGCCGCAATCGCTCTCACCGCCTCTGGCGGTGCTGGCGTCTCCGTCATCAGGAGTCGCGGGTCAGCCTTTGGCGCTCCTGATGCGGGCTTGCGTTCGGTCACGCGCTTCCTCCCCGTCGTGGCTGTGCCGGCTGGCCCCTCTATTCTCGCCGATCGCGCAGCGGCAGGGGTCCCCCCGTTCGTGAGCGCAGTCATCGCAGCGAGTGGATCGTGCAGCAGCTCGCGGTTCGCCTGCGCGGCTAGATCGGCCCATGGCTCGCTCGGCGATGAGTGGTGCTGCGCAACACCCCAGAAGACGACTCGCCCGTAGGCAGGCAGTCGCACCGTCAGCCCGTTGCGTACCAGCGAAGCGGTAGTCACCAGGAGGCTGCGGTTGGTGATCGCG
>CAIJIA010000003.1 GCA_903820655.1 uncultured Chloroflexota bacterium | reverse complement strand
TCGCATGAATCCTGAATCGGTCCGCCCACTCCATGGGTGGCCGGATCGCTACGCGGTCGTAACCCTGCACCGCCCATCTAATGTCGACGACCCAACGCTCGCCCGTGAGATTGTTGACCAGTTGTTGCAGCTTTCGGCGACTATCCCGCTTGTGATCCCACTACATCCTCGTGGCGCGGAGCGGCTAGGCGCACTTGGCCTCGTTGACTCAACAACAGCATCAAAGCAGATCAAGATCCTTCCACCACTCGGCTACATCGAGTTTGCCTCGCTCGTGCGCGGCGCAACCCTGGTGGTTACGGACTCAGGCGGCGTGCAGGAGGAGACGACGATTCTTAAGGTGCCATGCCTAACGATTCGCGAGAACACCGAGCGACCAATCACCATCACCCACGGGACGAATCGGCTCATCTCCCCCACGCAGCTTGCCGCCGCCGCCGCAGAGGTACTTGGGGGTAGGTTCGTTCTACCACCGGATCCACCCCCACTTTGGGATGGTGCAGCGGGTGTGCGAATTGCCGCGGTGATCAACGACCGCTATCGCTCCTAGGCGGCCACGACGATGCCACATCTTGTTGCAATCGTGCACTCGTACTACGACGAGGATCCGCGCGTCCGTCGTGCCGTGTCAGCCGCTACAGGTGCCGGCTGGGAGGTCGACGTTCTCGCCCTGCAGCGTCCCGCGGACGAGCCCACCGGCATCGTTGACGGCGCTCGAATTCATCGGCTGCCGGTTCAGCGACGGCAGGGGGCTGGCCTCTTCTCGTACCTGATTGAATACGCACGATTCGCGCTGGCCGCGCGATCGGCGCTGCGACAGATTCACGCAGCATCGCCCGTCTCTGTGGTGCACGTGAATAGCGTTCCCGACTGGCTCATTTTTGCCGCGACCTCACTTCGCCGTCAGGCGGGGGTACCAATCCTCCTGGACCTCCATGAGGCATCGCCCGAGTTCTTCAAGATGCGATTCGCGGCACACGATCGACCACTCACCACCCGGCTCATTGCTCGCCTTGCCGGCGGCCTCGTCGCGTGGGCGGAACGCGCCTCCGTGCGGGCCGCTGACTGGACCCTCGTGACGACGCCCAGGATGCTCACCCGCCTCAAGCGCGAGGTCCCTTCGCGCGCAGCGTCAATGCAGACACTCCTCAATGTCCCCGCGGTGACGCGCTTCCGCAGCGGGGCGTTCAAGGCCCGAGCCTGGGCTGACGGTGGTGAGTTGCGCCTCATCTACGCCGGTGCGCTCACCCCCACCTATGAACTTGATGTGGTCATTCGCGGCCTCGCCCTCTTACGATCAGCCACCCCACCGATCAACGCCACGCTCACCATTGCTGGGAGAGGCGAGAGCGAGCCTGTACTGAAGGAGCTCGCCGCCACACTCGGTGTGTCCTCTGTGGTGCATTTCGCTGGCAGAGTGCCGATGGACGACGTGCCGAAACTCATCGCCGAGAGCGACATCGCGCTCGCTCCAACACGGCGCGATGGATTTACCGACTTGACCATCTCCAACAAGGTGTACGAGGGGATGGCAATTGAGCGCGTTGTCGTTGCCTCACGACTGGCAACGCTCGACGACCTCATTCCAGAAGACGCCGCGATTCGATACGATAGCGGTAGCCCTGCTTCGTTTGCTGATGCAATTCGGCGCCTGCATAAAGATGCAGACCTACAGTCAAAGACGATTCATTCGGCGCGTGCACTGATCGCAGGTGGCGCAAACTGGGAGAGCCAGAGCGCCGCTTACCTTACGCTGCTCGAGCGGCTCTCCGTTGAGGGACGACCCAAGCGCTAACAGGCACCGGCTGCTTCGGCGGCCGCTCTCCAAATCGACGCTTCCATTCTCGCCGCCCCGAGAGATAGCGCGTTACCTCTAGATCGGCCGCCTTGATCGCGGCACCCCGCAGCCAGATGCGGTGCAGCTCAAAGCATTTCCGCGCCCACGAATCCCCATGAGCGTCACCACTGATGAGGTGTGCGAGCTCGTGGAGCGCGGTCCCCTTGTCGTAGGAGCAGAGGAACATCTCGCCCGTTTCAGTGACGACCCACCCGAACGGATGCGACGGCTCCCGTCGCGTTCCGGTGTGGTCGTGAATTCTCACCCACTCGAGTTTGCGCTTCGCACGCGCAGTAGCTTTTGCCAGGAGCTCGAGCGTTGGGCGCCAGTGCGGCCAGGCCGCAACAGTGAAGCCACGCATGGGGCGAACCTCGAAGGGGAGATCGAGCGCCCACTTCGGCGCTTCGGTCCAACGACCGGCGATCTTGACGCGATACATACGGCTCATGTGATCACCCTATCGCGAACCGCGTATTGGTGGCGTACCACCAGCCTTAGCGAAGGGCGCTTGCTCCAACAGAGCGCACCCGCCGTAAGAACGCTCGAGTTCGGGCATCGCGCGGTGCGCCAAAGATCTTCTCGGGAGAGCCCTGCTCGACAATTCGTCCGCCCTCGAGATAGCAGATGCGGTCGGCAACATCGGCGGCGAAGGCCATCTCATGGGTGGCAATCAACATTGTCATGCCGCCCTTCGCCAGCGCGCGGAGCGCCTCCAGCACATCGGCAACCAAAACCGGGTCGAGCGCGCTGGTGATCTCATCGAGCAACAAGACCTTCGGCTCCGTTGCCAGCGCGCGCGCAATTGCGACGCGCTGCTGCTGTCCACCCGAGAGGCTGTCGGGATAGGCGTTCGCCTTTGCAGCAAGGCCGAGCTGCTTCAGCAATGCACGTGCGCGCTTCTCTGCTGCAGCGGCGGTCAGGCCGAGCGCCACGCGCGGCGCAAGGGCGACGTTCTCAAGCGCGGTGAGATGGGGGAAGAGGCTAAAGCCCTGGAAGACGATGCCGAGCTGTCGACGAGTGGTGTCGGCATCTCGATCGTCGGCTCGCACCGGCTGTCCGTCGAGAACGATGCCTCCCCCGTCAATTGGCTCAAGGAGGTCGGCGCAACGGAGCAGGGTTGACTTACCCGAACCCGACGCCCCAATCAGGCAGACCACCTCGTGCTCGGTGAGCGTGAGATCAATCTTGTCGAGCACCAGTGCACGCCCGTAGCGCTTCGAGATGCCGCGCAGCTCCAGCACTGGCGCGGCCGCCTGCTTTGTTGCCTCGCGCGCCATCAGCGTGCACCTCCCTGCTGTGCCGCGCGATCCTTTGCCGCGAGGCGGTCAACAAGCCGTGTCATTGGAATCGTAATGACCAAGAAGATCAGCGCAGTCGTCATCAGTGGCGTGAAGTTGAAGTTGGCCGATTTCAGGATCTGTGCCTGCTTGAAGGCCTCAACGACACCGAGAATCGAAACGAGCGCCGTGTCTTTCTGGAGGCCGATGAAGTCATTCAACAACGGCGGCACCACGCGTCGCAGCGCCTGCGGCAGCACGACGTAGCGCAGCGCCTGGAAGCGCGTTAGACCAAGCGCCCGCGCCGCTCGCTCTTGCGACGGATGAATGGATTCAATGCCAGCGCGGTAGACCTCGCTCACGTAGGCGCTGTAGATCAGTACGAGCGTCACGAGTGCCCAGAAGAACGGCTCCTTCGGTACGCCAGGGAGGCGCAGCGCCGGCACGCCGAAACCGAGCACGTAGATGAGCAAGATGCTGGGCACGCCACGGAAGAAGTCGGTGTAGATGGTCGCGAAAATCCGCAGCGGCGTGAAGGCTGGATTGGTGATTGATCGCGCGAGTGCGATCAAGAGTCCGATTGGCAGGATGAGGATCTCGGCCAGCACGAAGAGTTGAATGTTGATGGCGAATGCGCCAATCACGTCGGGGAGGGAGGAGGAGAAATAGGTTCCGTCGAAGAAGGCCTTCTGAACGAGTGGCCAGCTCGGCGATGAGCCGATGGAGATCGCGACGAGTGTCGCGACTGCGAGAGTGCTGACGACGGCGACGAGGGTTCCCTTACGGGCTGACCTCGCCGCCGTCATCGTGCGATTCGCTTACTTCAGGACTGGCGCGCTCGCCTTGTCCGCGATCCACTCGGTGAGCAGTGCCGCAAGCGTGCCGTCGGCCTTCAGGGCCTCAACAACAGAGGAGACACATGCGGTGAGGGGTGAACCCTTCTCGATCACGATGCCGAACTGCTCCTGTGCACCACCCTCTGAAGGGAGCTGCCCAACGATGATGCCGCCCGTAAGCTGTGCATCACGCATGTAGAACGCAGTTGGAACGTCGGTCACGATGCCGTCAATGATGCCGCCATTCAGCGCAGCAACAGCCTCGTCGTTCGTGTTGAACACGGCCGCTTCGGTGTCTGGCTTGATGACGTTGTTGATTGCGTCGAGGCTCGTCGTGCCGATCTGTGCGCCAAGCTTCGCCGTCTTTAGGTCGGCAATGCTCGTTGCACCAGCAATTGGCGAACCTTCGATCGTCACCACGCCCTGGGCAACGTCGTAATACCCGGTGCTGAAATCAATTGCCTCAGCACGTGCTGGCTTGATTGAGACCTGATTCAAGAAGAGGTCAAAGTCCTTCGCGCCAGGTGCGAACGATGCATCGAAGGTGGTGTGAATCCACACCACATCAGCAGCGGCGAATCCGAGCTTCTCAGCAACGGCGTATGCCACCGCGCCCTCATAGCCCTGACCCTTTGCTGGATCATTGTTGTAATCACCGGTCCACACCGTGGCGCCCTCATTACCACCCTGGAACCACGGACTGTACGCCGGGTTGTCGGTGGAGAGGGTGAGCTTCCCAGCCGTCTTCACGGCGAGCTTCTCCTTCACGCACGAAGCGTCCACCGATGCGGTTGGTGATTCTGTTGCGCCGCCACAGGCGGCGAGGAGCATTGACATCGCCATCACCACGACCGCCATGCGACTGGTCTGGCCGATTGCGATGCGAGAGCGCGTTGTGCTCATATCCATACCTCCTGTGCAGCCGCTATTGGCGACGGTCTGACACAGCGCCAGAGCGACGGTGGGGCGGTGATCGGCGCGCGGCGCGCCGTCGACGTTGTGCCCCCACGAGGAGAAGGATAGCAGGGGGGTGGTGGCTGGAAACCGAGCTATGCGCGGGTAATCACCACAGGAGTTCGGCGGACTGCACCATATCGCTCGGCGGCACTGCCGCGGTTGATTGCCAGGGCAAGCCGCCCGGCCGAGTCGATGTAGCAGAGGGGTTGCGATTCAGGCACATCCCCGAATCGGTTCGCCCAGACGGTAGTCAGCTGCTGGTCACCAACGCTGATCTTGAGTGGGTCCCCGGAGGTCAGGGCGCCGATCGACGCCTCAATTGCTTGGCGATCGCCCGTCAGCACCAGCGTGCCGAAGCCATCCACGATGCGAACCGAGGTGTGCAGCACTCCGTCGCCAACCTCAATCGGCAGCTTGGTCGCAGGAACAAGATCACTGGGGGAGATCGGCGTGCCGAGGTCGCCGAACGGAACCCCCGCGGCAAGGTGCGCGGCCACTGGCGCAAAGAGGTCACGTCCGTGGAAGGTGTGCGATCGGCTCGAGCCCCACCAACGCTCGTCATCAAGGATGACTGCCGCTACTGCGCCGCCAAGCGCCGCCGCAGCCGGCAGCAGGAGTCCGTTGTCTGGGCCAATCAGCGCGTCGCCACGTCCGCAGCGAATGGCGATCGGTCGGCGCTGCGTTCCGACACCGGGGTCAACTACTGCGACATGAGCGCCGATCGGCAGGTGCACGAGCGACTCGACGAGCGCCTCAGCCCCCGCCTCCACGTCATACGGAGGAATGGCGTGGGTGAGGTCGAGGGTGCGTGCCTCCGGCGCAATGCCGAGCACTACACCCGAAAGGACCCCAGCAGATGGGTCGCGCAGCCCGAAGTCAGTCATGAACGTGACCAGTCGCGGCTGTGCGTGCAGTGGACCTAGTGGATCAAAGCTCATGGCTCGCAGCGTAGCCGAGCCGATTCAATGCTGTGCTGGGTACCCCCAGCGGGCACGCTCAACCCTTGATCGCCTCCGCAACGGTGCGCTGTACGGCGATAAACGTCGTGACGTGCATCACCGCATAAATTGCGGCGATGCCGCTCTTGAACGAGATCAAGAGTGCGTTGGTCGGATCAATGGGCGAAACCGGAATCAGCCCGAGTGCAAGCCCGATCGGCGACCCAATCGAGAGGACGAGGATGACCCACGCGATCCGATCCCATCGGCGGCGTGCGCCGGTACCAATGAATCGGGTCGCCACAATGCCTGCCGCAGCAACGCCGCCGGCAGATGCAAACACAACGCCAACTACCGTTGGCACTGTTTCAGCAATAGGCGGAACGACGCCCCCGATTGACGCCACAATCCAGAGGGCAAGGTTTACGACGGTCGCAAGTGC
>CAIJIA010000002.1 GCA_903820655.1 uncultured Chloroflexota bacterium | reverse complement strand
GCGATACTCCGCGCTCCCCTTTAGGGCGAGGTACTTCGAGATCGCGGCGGTCAGGCTCGTCTTGCCGTGGTCGATGTGCCCGATCGTTCCGATATTGACGTGCGGCTTGGACCGCTCGAACTTTGCCTTTGCCATCTCGAACTCCTCCTTCTTTCTTTCTTACGCTTCTATCAACAACCGCGCGCCGACTACGCCTGCGCCGCAGTTTTGGACTTCGCCACCAGTTCCTGCGCGATATGCGATGGAACTTCGGCGTAGTGGGAGAGCTCCATCGAGAAGGCCGCTCGGCCCTGGGTCATCGATCGGAGGTCAGTAGCGTACCCGAACATGGTCGCGAGCGGGACATTCGCCTTAACGACCTGCGTCGTGCCACGATTCTCCATGCCCAGTACCTGTCCGCGTCGGCTGTTCAGGTCGCCCATCACGTCGCCGAGGAACTGCTCTGGCATCGTGACTTCAACAACCATCACCGGCTCAAGCACGGCTGGATCCGCCTTCGGGAAGGCGTCCTTGAGGGCCATGGAGCCAGCGATCTTGAAGGCCATTTCTGAGGAGTCAACGTCGTGGTACGAGCCGTCGACGAGGGTGACGGTGACGTCAACTCCTGGGAAGCCGGCGTAGATACCCGTCTGTAGGGCCTCACGGATGCCTTCGTTGATTGGCTTGATGAATTCGCGGGGCACGGAGCCGCCGACGATCTTGTCAATGAAGACGTAGCCGCTCCCCGTCTCGCCCGGCTCAGCGACGATGACAGCGTGGCCGTACTGGCCCTTACCACCGGACTGGCGCACGAATCGGCCTTCGCCGTTGGCGCGCTTGCGGATGGTTTCACGGTACGAGACGGATGGTCGGCCGATGTTGGCGGCGACGTTGAACTCGCGCACCATGCGGTCGACGATGATGTCGAGGTGGAGCTCGCCCATGCCCGCGATGCGGGTCTGGCCCGACTCCTGGTCGGTGTGCACGCGGAAGGTTGGATCCTCTTCGGCGAGACGCTGCAGGGCGACGCCCATCTTCTCCTGGTCGGCCTTCGTCTTTGGCTCAACGCTGAGCTCGATCACTGGGTCTGGGAAGGTCATCGACTCGAGCACGATTGGGTGCTCTGGGTCACAGAGCGTGTCGCCGGTGAAGGTGTCCTTGAGGCCGACGGCTGCGGCGATATCACCGGTTCGGACCTCGTCGATCTCTTCACGGTGGTTGGCATGCATGCGGATCAGGCGGCCGATGCGCTCCTTCTTCCCCTTTGATGGATTGAGCACGTACGAGCCGGCCTTGAGGACGCCGGAGTAGACGCGGAAGAATCCGAGCTTTCCGACGAACGGGTCAGCGGCGATCTTGAAGGCGAGGGCGGCGAACGGTGCGTCGTCGTCAACTGGGCGTGACATCTTGTTCTCGATGTTTCGCGGGTCGGTCCCCTGAATGCCAGGCACGTCGAGCGGGCTCGGGAGGTACTCCACGACGGCATCAAGCATTGGCTGGACGCCCTTGTTCTTCAGGGCTGAGCCAGTGAGAACTGGGACGATCTTGTAGCCGAGGGTGCCGACACGGATCCCCTCGCGGACCTGCTCAGGGCTCAGGGTGCCCGTCTCCAGGTAGACCTCGGTCAAT
>CAIJIA010000001.1 GCA_903820655.1 uncultured Chloroflexota bacterium | reverse complement strand
GATCTTGCGGTCCCCGAGGCACTTGCGGCACTCTTTGACCTCGTTCGCGACGGAAATCGCCTGCTTGACGCGAACTGCAGCGGCGCGGGCGCGCAGGCGCTGATCGCGGTTCTCGAGAAGATCAACGCTGTGCTGGCCGTGCTGCCAGATCGCGCGGTGCTCCCAGCGGGTGCCGAGGCACTCCTTGCAGAGCGCATCGCCGCACGTGCCGCCAAGGATTGGGCGCGCTCCGATGCGCTGCGTGATGAGCTGGCGAGCCTCGGCGTACTCATCGACGACGGTCGCGATGGGCAGCGTTGGCGACTAGCTGGGCCGCAGGCATGAGCGACGACCAGCGCCCACGACCACCGCGACCCGGCGGCTTCCGCCCTGGCGGACCAGTTGGGCCACGCCCTGGCGCGGCGCGCCCAACCTTTAGTGCAGGTGGTGCCCGGCAGTGGGCATCGCGACGCGCGATCTCTCTGCAGGTTGCGGGCATGGTCGGCCCAGAGCACGAGGTGATCGCGGGGCGTCGGCCGGTAGAGGAGGCCTTCGCCGCCCGCCGAGAGGCGGTCCGCCTCCTGGTGGTGCCGCAGCGACGGGATGCCCTGCAGCAGATGGTCCTGCACGCAACAGCCCTACGCATCCCGATTATTGAGGTCGAGGGTGCTCTCATTGGCCAGCTTTCGGGGTTCGACGGCCACCAGGGGGTCGCCCTGGTCGTGAAGCGGCGCCCCGAGGCCGCCCCCGAGGACCTGCTCGCCCGCGCTGTGGCGCGCGGAGAGGCCCCATTCCTCCTTGCCCTCGACGGGGTAGAGGACCCCCAGAATTTCGGTAGCCTCATCCGCAGCGCCGAGGCGGTGGGGGTGCATGGCCTCCTCATCGGCAGCAAGGGGGCCGCCCCCCTCTCACCAGCCGCCATCAAGGCCAGCGCTGGAGCGGTCGAGCACCTCCTGGTCGCCCGCGTCGAGAACCTCGCCGACGAGCTCACCGCCCTGCGCCTGCGGGGCATTCGGGTGGTCGGTGCCGAGGCCGAGGCGGCCCAGGGGTACCGCGAGGCGGACCTGCGCGGCCCACTCTGCATCGTGATCGGCGCCGAGGGGCGGGGACTTTCGCCCGCCGTACGTCGGAGGGTCGACCTCTTCGTTCGGATCCCGATGGCTGGTAAGGTCGCCAGCCTGAACGCCGCCGTGGCGGGTTCCATTCTCCTCTTCGAGGCGCTCGGTCAGCGGCCGTTTACGGCACAGTCTGTGCCAGTCCCGGAGGCCCCGCTCGCCAGCCCAAGCGACCCTGTCGCGCCAGCCTTAGCCGACGCCGAAGTGCTACCCGCCCCTGAAAGTGACGATCTCCCGCACGTAGGCGGTTGACCCCCACGCCCGTAGGGGGCTATGATCACGCCTCACCGACGGACCGCAAGGTATCCCGACGTGGGCGCCGACATAGCTCAATTGGTAGAGCAACGGTTTTGTAAACCGTAGGTTCCGGGTTCGAGTCCCGTTGTCGGCTCCAGCACTGGACACAAGGGTAGGTTGAGCAGGTGGTGAGCTCCGCTGACTGTAGATCAGCCGTCTTCGACTGTGGGGGTTCGATTCCCTTCCTGCCCACCAGAACTGGAGCGAAAAGAGAAGCAACAGGATCGGAAATGGACTGGCCCACGTAGCTCAGTTGGTAGAGCACGTCATTGGTAATGACGAGGTCACCGGTTCAAGTCCGGTCGTGGGCTCCACCTTCGGGTGGAAGAAAAAGCGGTAACCGTCAACGCTATTAACAAGTGACGGTAGTAGGAAATCGGAGAGAGAATCGAGATGGCAAAGGCAAAGTTCGAGCGGTCCAAGCCGCACGTCAATATCGGAACGATCGGGCACATCGACCACGGCAAGACGAGCCTGACCGCCGCGATCTCGAAGTACCTCGCCCTAAAGGGGAGCGCGGAGTATCGCGCCTTCGACTCGATCGACAACGCCCCAGAAGAGCGCGAGCGCGGCATCACGATCTCGATCTCACACGTGGAGTACGAGACGGACGCCCGACACTACGCGCACGTCGACTGCCCAGGGCACGCCGACTACATCAAGAACATGATCACGG